>DATEMM010000078.1:0-28456 GCA_035275605.1 Pyrinomonadaceae bacterium | reverse complement strand
TTACACGGTCATGCTCCTGCTGGAGGGAAAGCTCTCGGGCCGCGCCGGCGAAGTCCCTGCCGAGATAGAGGAGCGCGCCGCTCTTCTGCTTGATCCGGGCGGGACGGCGAGCGCGACGGGCCGTCAGGCGGCGTATCTCTCGCTCACTTTGTCGCCTTCCTTCATACTCGACTGTGCCACGCGCACGGGCCTGGTCAGCGCGAGCGCCACTGTCAGCTTTCGCGCGCAAAGGGTCGAACGAGACGAGAAGCTGTACCGGCTGGCTAGGGATTTGGCCGGGGAGCTGACGCAGGCCCAGGCCGGGCAGGAGATGGTCGTCGCGGCGCTGATGGAACAGTTGACGGTACACCTGCTGCGTCATCACGCGAACGTGCGCCGCTCGGACGAGTTGGAGCTGTCGCGCGTAGGGCTCGTGGACCGCCGCATACGCCGCGCCATCGAGTTGATGCACGCGCACCTGCACCGCGAACTGCCGCTCGAAGAGATCGCGGCGGCGGCTTTCCTCTCGCCCTTTCACTTCGCGCGCCTCTTCAAGAAGCTGACGGGCGCTTCCCCGCACGCCTATCTCGCCACCCTGCGCGTCGCGCGCGCGCAATCGCTCCTGGCCGAGACAGACCTCTCGATTTCAGAAGTGAGCGCGCGCGTCGGCTACAGTAGCGCCAGCCATTTCACCAAAGCCTTTCGCCAAGCGACGGGGCTTGCCCCGCGCGCCTACCGCGCCGCCCTCGTCCCGCGCTAGAGGGTCTGTGCCAGAATAGGGCTCACAACTTTCCATTGAAAAGTTAAGCGTGTTACTCTCCGTTCTCGCTTCTCACTCTCCCGCGGCCGCGCGTGCCGGGAAATATTTAGAGAAGCCCTGATTCATGAACGATCTCCTCTCCGAAGAGCATCAGGACGCGGCTCAGTTCATCTCGTTGCGTGCGGTTCAACCCGCAGACGCGCAGTTCCTGTACGAGGTCTACGCGAGCACGCGCGCGGAAGAGCTGGCACAGGTGCAATGGCCGGAGGCGCAGCTCCAGGCGTTCCTCAGGATGCAGCTCAATGCGCGGGATCAGTCTTACCGGATGCATTACCCGTCGATTGACGACCACGTCATCCTTTTCAAGGACGAGCCCGCCGGCAGACTCATCCTCGTGCGCCGCGATGACGAGATCAGGCTGGCAGACATTGCGCTCCTGCCCGAGTACCGTAGCGCCGGAATCGGAAGCGTCTTGATTAAGGGCCTGATGGACGAAGCCAAAACTTCAGGCAAGCCCATCCGCCTCCAGGTCGAAACCCAGAACCGGGGGGCGCACAGTCTCTACGAGCGGCTGGGATTTACTACCGCGAGCGAGACCATGACGCATTTTCAGATGGAGTACAGGCCCGCAGCGTGAGCAAGGAGAGGGCCAGCAAGAAGAAGCAGCCATTAAAGAGCATTTTCAGTTTCCTTTAACCGGAGGTCAGCGAACATTGTCCGAACGCTTAACCAAAGAGGCTTTCTCAGAAAACCTGAACACGAAGTTTCTCATCCCGCTGCAACCTTCGGGCGCGGCGGAGTTGGAGTTGCTGGAGGTCGTGGTCAGCATGGCGACGCCCGACCGCGAACAATTCTCCCTCTTCTTTCGCGGCCCGAAGGAGTATCTTCTCCCGCAAGCCACCTATCATCTGGAGCACGAGAAGATGGGGCCGATGGACATCTTCATCGTTCCAGTCGGTCGCGAGCCGGACGGGTTCCGCTACGAGGCCGTCTTCAACTACATGCTGCAAGGGGATTGAAAAGGGGGCGCTCATGCCGGAAGAGACTACTGGAAGAGTCGCATCCATCACGCTGCGCGCGGCGCAACCCGAAGACGAAGCATTCCTCTTAAAAGTCTACGCCAGCGTCCGGGCCGACGAGCTGGCACAGGTGCCCTGGACCGAAGCGCAGCGCGAGGCGTTCATCGGGATGCAGTTCGCGGCGCAGCGAGAGCATTACCACAAGCACAATCCCGGCGCTACCTACGACCTGATTCTTCTAGACGAAAGCCCCGCCGGTCGTCTCTACGTGGCCAGGCGCGAGCGTGAGTTTCGCATTCTGGACATCACCATCCTGCCGGAGTACCGCAACCGCGGCACGGGCACGCTGCTTGTCAAAGATTTGATGGCGGAAGCGGCCAGGGCGGGCAAGCCGCTCAACATCTACGTCGAGAGCTACAACCCGTCATACAGATTATTCGAGCGTCTGGGCTTTAAGATGATCGAAGACACGGACGGCGTGAACCACCTTCTGGAATGGCGCGCCGAGAGTTGAAAGGCCCATTTGAAAGGTTGAAGAGAAATTGAAAACTCCGTCGGAGCGACACCTTGTTTAGGAGATGTCGCTCCCGACGGAGTCAGGCGTGTTCCCACCCGATGTCGAACCGGCGCTAATTACCCATTCGTCTCTTTTTCTTTTGCTTTCAGTCTGCGCTCCCTGTACTTCTTGAGCGCAACCAGGTCGCGCATCTGCGCGTAATTGATGCTGACGTTTGAGCCGCCGGCGAAGAGGCTGATCTCAAGCTCCTGACACTTGAGAGTCTTTAACTGCGTGTCCATGCCGACGTGGGCTTCCCATTGTTCGGCGCCGGGCAGGTTTCTCTTCTTGGAGAATTTCGTCACGAACTGGTCAACATCTTCCCAGAGCGGGCCGTCGTAGCCGACATAGAGAGTCGAAACGCGTCCGTCCAGAAGCGTGAAAAAGATTTGACTGACGCGGCTGAATTTCGGCCCCGAAGAATATTTCGCGGGGGTGATGGTGAAGCCGGAGACTCCGAACCGGCTGGGCGGCCTGGACAGTTCGGAGCGAACCGCCTCATCCGTCTTGCTGCCGGGGAAGAGCGCCAGGACCTGCTCCGCGGTCATGCCGAGCTTGAGGCCGTTGATGTCCGGGGCCTGTGCCAGAGTCAGCGGGTGGATTATTCGCTGCGGGGCGGCCGAGTTGTTCGACTTCGCGGCGGCAGGCGGCTCGGTTTTTTCCGGCCTGAACCTGTATATGTCTCGCTCTTTCTTCGCGTCCGGACTGGCGTCCACTCCGCCCGGCAGGATAACCAACGGCACGCCGCCGTCAACGCGCTGCTGATTCCGCTTGGGCCGAGCGGGCGTGACGACGGCGACGGTCGGCTGCGTCTCGGTCGCGCCCCTGGCGTCGTCCCAGCTCGTATACTGGTGGCGGCGATAGATGATCGCCTCGTAATAATTCCGGCTCTTTTTATTTTGCTCGCCCACCGGCACAACGAACAGGTAGAAGCTCCCGAGTGCCTCGTGCCCCATCAGGTAGGTGCTTTGCTCGAAGGACTGGCCCTGCGATGTCGCGAAGAGCAGCGAGAAGCAGACCGTCGCGGAGGACTGGGCCATGGCGTCCATCTGGCTTAGAGAATCGAGATAGTTGCTGACCTTGACCAGTTTCAACTCCCTGACGTTTGACGGGTCCAGGTGGACTAGAAAATCCGTGTTCACGTAGGGGGCGAAGGTTGACTCGGTGTAATAGCTGAGTTGATCGACGCTGCCGGATGACGACCCGGGCTTGATCTCCGGCCTGATCTCGGCCAGCGCAGACTTCAGGGGGAGGGTCGCGAACGCGGCAGCCACGATTCCGCCCTTGATAAATTTACGGCGAGAACTATTCATTAAACGATCTACCCTTAAAAGCTTGATTAATTATTTCGGAGAGGATGACCCTACGAGGGTTGCTCTATGTCTGGTGAGGGAGCCCTTTGAATTGCCGGCTCTGCTTTCTAGGACCACTCTAGCAGTTAATTCTTCGGCAGGCAATGAAATTTATCTTGTATTGCAGGCAACTCCGGTTTACAATCCCCGAGCCTCGTTAGTGCAAAACAGCAAGACCCAGACGGCCGACACTTATCCGGGAATGCAAAATTCCTTTCCAAAGTAGAAGCCTCGCCCGAAAAGCACTCGCGATCAGTTTTCTTCCAGAGGGGCGCTCTTTAACCCAACCAAACTGTCTGACCTTCTACCTAGCAACCAGGCTAAGAGGAGAAATCTATGGCCGAACCATTTCTGTCTGAAATTAGAATTATGAGCTTTGTCTTCGCTCCGAAGGGCTGGGCCTTGTGTAACGGCCAGCTCCTGCCGATCAACCAGAACCAGGGGCTCTTCTCCCTGCTCGGCACGACCTTCGGCGGCGACGGGCGAGTCAACTTCGCCCTGCCCGACCTGCGCGGACGGACCCCCATTCACGTCGGCAGCGGGCACACTCTCGGCGAGAGAGGCGGCGAGCAGGCGCACACGCTTTCGATTGCGGAGCTTCCGGAGCACGTTCACGTGCTGAACGGCTCGAAAAACACCGCCGTCAACTCGCCCGCCAACTCACCTGTCCTCGGATCGACGAACCCGCAGCAGGGTTACGTTACCGCGGGGAACCTGGTAGCGATGTCGGCGCAGGTCGTAGGCAATACCGGCGGCAGCCAGGCTCACCTGAACATGCAGCCGTTCCTGACGCTCAGCTTCTGCATCGCCCTTCAGGGCATCTTCCCATCCCCAAATTAAGGAGTTGGAAAATGGCACAACCATACGTCGGTGAAATCCGAATGTTTGCAGGCAACTTTGCCCCTGCCGGCTGGATGTTTTGTGAGGGGCAGTTGCTCCCCATCTCTGAGAACGAGACGCTTTTCCAGTTGATCGGCACAACCTACGGCGGCGACGGTGAGTCCACCTTCGCGCTCCCGGACCTGCGTGGCCGGATCCCCCTCCACCAAGGCAACGGCTTTATCCTGGCAGAGACAGGCGGTGCGGAGGAGATCACGCTCACGGTCAATCAAATTCCGGCCCACTCGCACCCTGCCCTGGGCTCGGCGAACACGGCCTCCAGCAATGATCCGACCAGTAACTTGCCGGGGCGCACCACGGTTGCAGGCGTCTTCCCCTACGGAACTGACGGCCCGTTCGGGCAGCTCAACCCGGTCACGATTGGGCCTGTGGGCGGCAGCCAGCCGCACACCAATTTCCAGCCGTACCTGTGCGTAGATTTTATCATTTCGCTGTTCGGGATTTTCCCGTCCCCAACTTAAGGAGATCATTTACATGGCAGACCCATTTGTCGCTGAAATTCGCATCTTTCCTTTCAACTTCGCGCCGAAGGGCTGGGCGTGGTGTGATGGGCAACTCCTGCCCCTTAGCCAGAACACGGCGCTCTTCTCCCTGCTCGGCACGACCTACGGGGGCAACGGCAAGTCCAATTTCGCGCTTCCGGATTTGCAGGGGCGTGCGCCGATGCACCCCGGCCAGGGTCCGGGCCTTTCTCTACATGATTTAGGCGAGACGGGCGGAAGTGAGACGGTCACACTGTTGGAATCGGAGATACCCTCTCACAGCCACAGTTATTCAATCGGGGGCCAGCTCGCGCTCCAAAACACGCCCGCGGGCCAGTTGTTTTCGGTGGGGGATGGCATCAATCTATATGCCCCCGCCAATAACCTGACGATGATGTCCGACCAGTCACTGGCCCCGGCCGGCGGCGATCAGCCGCACAACAACTTGCAGCCGTACCTGACTTTCTACTTCTGCATCGCACTCCAGGGCGTCTTCCCGCCCAGAGGCTAACGACGCGCAGAAAAGTAGCGGAACGGTTGATAACGACTGCCCCCAGGGTCAGTCTAACCGAGGAGGGGCGAGACCTTTTGAGGAGGTTTCGCCCTTCTTCTCTTTATAAAGGAAGGGCCCGCTCCGGACCGCTCTGGACCTGCCCGGATGCCCCGAGAGCATAAAGGCCCACTTTTGGGCTTGTTGCTTTCATACATTTTGTGGTAATTTTTACCCTCCTTCGGGAGGCGTCAGCGGCGCTCCCGCTCACTGTCATTCCTTTTGTAAAGGCTTGAGAGTACATCTGGTCTTTCCTTAATGACTGGCCGTTATTAATAACTTGTCCCGCAAGTAAGCTCTAAACCTGTCCGCTTTAATTATGCACTTGCCCGCTTCCCCAAAGTTTATCCTGCTCTCAAGCACGACAAACACAAGCGGTTACCTTAACGATCCGAAACCCTCGCGGCTACGCTAGACCTCTGAATGCCGAAGCCACAGTTTTGTAGGAGATAGTCATGAACAACCTGATCCCCCGTTCCTCGCAGAGCAATGTGAGAGTGTTCTCATCCTGCCTGCTCTCTTTCCTTCTCTTCATGACCCCCCTGGCAACGCTCGCGGCTTCAGCCAGACCATCCGTTGCGCCAGATTCCAGCCAATCGTCCAAGGCTGACAAAGACCGTCAGGCGTCTTCGCAGGGCTTCTTCAATCGCCTGCCCCAGGCCGCCGACGGCGCGGTCGCACAGGCCCAGCGGAGCAACTCAGCCCGGCGCGGATTTTTCGCCAGCCTGATGCCCGCCGTCCCAGTGGTCACGGCCACGAAGGTTGACGCGATTTCCGACACGATAGCCGACGGAGGCAATAACGACGGCAACCTCGATCCAGGCGAGAAGATCACCTACACCGTCACCATCACGGACGCCGTCGCCGATGCGGCAGACGTGGTCTTCAACGATACCGTTCACGCTCACACCTCGTATGTGGCCGGCTCGCTGAACGTCTCGCCGCTGGCCGGCAACGACTCTTACGACACCATCGCCAACACACTGCTTGAGGTCGGCCCCGTCGGCTCTCCCAGCACCCGCCCGAAAGTCACAGTCGCGGGCAGCGTCTTCGATAACGATAGAGAATTCCTGAGCGATACCTTTACGCTCAAATCCGTTGGAGGGACCAACTACGTTTCCGGCACAGCGACGGGCACCTCGACCAACGGCGGCACGGTCGTGATGGACGGGACCGGCAAGTTTTCTTTCACGCCGAAGGAAGGCTCCACCGCGAACGACACCTTTGATTACACGATCACGGATGACGGGCCGGACAACGTCGCAGGCAACTCCGACGACCTGACCAGCACGGCGACGGTCACGATCAACATCCTCGGACCGAGAATCTGGTACGTGGACAACACGTTTGCCGGCGTCAGCAAGGGACGCTCCACGGACCCCTTCAACACCCTGAGCGCGGCGCAGACGGCGGCGAACGCTGCCGGTGACTACATCTACGTCTTCACCGGGAGCGGCACCACGGGCCAGAGCCTTGGCTTCACTTTCCAGGCTAACAACCAGCGACTCCTCGGCGAGGGCGTCCAGTTGGACGTGCCCGTCAGCGTCAACGGCGGGCCGAACCCGACCGTGCTGCGCAACGCCGGGGCCAAGCCGTCCATCACCAACACTGGCGGTAACGGCGTAACTGCAACCGACAAGAGCGGAATCATCATTCGCGGTCTGACCATCGGGGGCAACACCAACGCCATCGCCGTGACCATAACTATCGCCAGCGGCGGCGCGACCATCAGCGACAACACCATCACGGGGGGAAGTGCGAACGCTATTGACGTGACGACGACTGCCACTACCATCGGCGGCGGCAGCGTGACTATCACCAACAATACGATTAGCGGGGCTGGAACCGAAGGCATAGACATCAACGCGAGCGGCACAGGCACGTTGACCGCCGACGTCCAGAACAACGCCCTGACTGCGACCGGCAATGCTTTTGACGCGCGCACGACGGCAGGCACGCTCAACCTCAACCTCGTCAACCACTCCGGAATAGTCTCCGGCGGCAACGGCATAGACATTAGCGGATTGAGCGGCGGCACGTTGAACGTTACAGGCTTCGCCAACAATTCCGTCGCCGGGAGCACAGGCGTCAACGGCATCAGCCTTAACACCGTCAAATTCGATTCCGTGCCCGGCGGCGGTATCGACGCCATTGCGGCAGGTACTACTACCATCGGCGCTGCGGGAGCCGGTAACGGTGTCGGCGGCAATGGTCTGGTGCTGATCAATACCACCGGCACCTTACCTTTTACCGATCTTGATATTTGGGCGGACGGCGGGAACGGCCTGGACGTGACAGGCATCAACGCTGCGACCACGGGCATTACCGTGGGCGCGGGCGTCGGCACGATTACGGCGTCGAACGGGACTGCGGTCCAAGTTACCGGGGCGACCATCAACCTGCAACTCAGCTCGATCAGCAGCAGCAACGGCGTCAATGGCGTTTCTCTGACCAACGGAGTTGACGGCACTTTCTCTGCCGGCGCAAGCAGCAGCATTACCAACGCTTCGGGCGATGACTTTGTCATCGGCAGCGGCACCGCCAACATCACCTACAACGGTCCGATTAGTAACAGCGGGGCCGGCAACTCAGTGGACGTGACGGGTCACACCGGCGGCACTGTGGCCTTCTCCAACACGATTAACGACACGGGCCAGGGCATCTTCCTCAACAGCAACACGGGCACGACCATCAACTTCACGGGCGTGCTGACGCTGAACACGGCGACCAACGCGGCCTTCACGGCGACGGGTGCGGGACCGGCAGCGACCTCCGGCGGTACTGTCACTGCCACGGCGACGACGAACACCATCACGACGACGACCGGCGTGGGGCTCAATGTGGCCCATACGACCATCGGGTCGGGCGGCCTCAAATTTAAGAGCATCACGGTCGGCACGGCGGGGGGCGGCCCATCGACCAGCGGCATTATTCTGAACAACACGGGCACGAGCGGCAGCCTGGTTGTCAGCGGCAACGGCACTAATACGCTCGGCGGAGACGACTCCGGCGGCATCATCCAGAGAGCTACGCAATACGGCATCTCGCTGACCAGCACCTTGAGCCCGTCGTTCACGAACGTGAACATTCATGACATCGGGCGTAACGGCATTGACGGTTTCAAAGTAACGAACTTCACCTTCGCCAACGGCAAAATCTCTACGTGCGGCACGGCGTCAATAGCTGGTGACTTTGAAGTAAACAACATCGCCTTTGTTGATCGTTCCGGGGCTAACGACAACACGATAGACGGCACCGTCAGCATCACAAATAGCACGATCACCGAGCCGGAACGTAACGCGATCTATATCGAGACTTGGGCAGGCACAATCAGCAATCTGAACATCTCTAACAACACCATATCCGGCGGCACGACTAATGCCAGAATTCTCAATGCCATTGGAGTTTTCTCGCAAGGCTCTGCCACGGGCACTGCCAGCATCACGACCGGCACCATCCAGAACAACAACATCTCAGACTTCCGTTTCTTCGATACAGCTCCCGCGATAGATGTCTGGATCGGCGGCAATGGAATCCGTCTGGTCGGTGGCAATGCCAATGCCGCCAGCACCTCTGCTACGCTCGGCGCAGCTGGAACGCCCATCGTCATCAGCGGCAACGATATTGATAACGTCGGCAGCAACATGATTGCGACCACGTTCTCAGGCAAACAGGGCACAAGCAATTTAACGATTCAAAATAATGGTACGAATGCCGACAAGATGACCAACGCGGAAGGCAACGGTATTTCCGTCTTCTTCGGCGGCAACGGCACCTTTAACGCGCTGGTTGATAACAACTATATAGACAACATAGATCAGGGTGCGAACCCCTCCGGCTCCAAGGGCATCGCCGTCCAGTCGGACTTCGGATTGACGCAGAACGTAGACGTCACGAACTCGAATATCACAGTCTCTAACAACGTCGTCAGCAACACGGCCGGTGATGGCATTCAGGCGACGGGCATCAACAATGCCGGCACCTTTAATGTCAGGATCGTCAACAACAACGTCACGACCGTTCCAGACCTCGACGCCCGCTACGGCATTCGCGTCCAGCAGAGCAACTCGGGCACGCAGCCCACACTCAATCTTGAAATCAACGGCAACACGACGCAGGGCGCTTTCAACGCCTTCCACGTTTTAGGAAACGGCATAGGCGTCCGTAAACAGGACCCCTATCAGTTCGGCATCGAAGGCTTAAGCCCCACGCCCACGAATTCTCCGGAAGCTTACATCAACGGCCAGAACCCGTCCGGTCACGGCACGGACAAGCTCGCCGGGACGGGCTTCATTGCTCAGAACGTCGCGTACTATCGCCAGGAGACTGACCAGCTACAGTACACGGCCCAGGCAGACGGCCAACTCCAAAGCGGCGATGGCTTCATCAAGTCATTACTCGCGGTCTTGAATGTCAAACCCGCCTCCGCCCCGCTACCCTCTGACAATGTTCAGACGGCGCATGCTGCTTCTGTTAAGACGCAAGCTGCTGCGGCGAAGCCTTCTCAGGCAATGGCGGAAGGTAACTTCTTAGAGACAACGCTGGCCTTCATGAAGCAGGACAGCCGGACAATTCAAGTCTCGGCCGACCATGCGGATTCCGGGTCCGTTCAAGTTAGCGATAACAGCGTGGCCCTGGCACACGCCAGCAGCCGCCAGCCGGCTCAGGGCAGATTAAGCGCTGGTAAGGACCACACCAGCGCAACACAGCCGAGCCGCGGCGCGAAGTCGGCGGCACACTCGGCGGCTCCGACCTTCATGCCGTCCGGTGAAACGCTTTCGGCTACCACCATCGGCGCGCTGAAAGTCGGGCAGAGTGTCACCATCAAATTCCAGGTGACTCTAGACACCCCGCCGAATCTGGACGCGGCCGACCTGGTTGGCGGGCCGCATGTCCGCAATCAGGGCAAGGTTTCGGGCAGCAACTTCACCCTGGTGAACGGCGTCTCGACATCTTCGCCGAACACCGATGACACTGCCGTCGGCGGCGCAAGCGATCCGACAGACACTCCCGTTGACCTCTACGACGCAACCGTCTCGGTCGTCACCAGCAAACCCGGCCCGACCTTTATGGTCGAGGGCGAGGCCGTCACCTTCACGGCGACGGTCGCCCCCGTCCCGTCCCAGCTAGGCGCTCCCGGTTCTCTGACCGGCTCCGTCACCTTCTACGACGGTGCGGCCATCCCGGCCAACATCATCAGTGGTTGTTCGAACGTGACGCTGAACAGCGGCACGGCGGATTGCACCACCACGGCCCTGACCAGCGCGGGTTCGCCGCACACCATCAACGCGGTCTACAGCGGCGACGGCAACTTTGGCACAAACACCGGCTCGGTCTCGCAGACGGTCAACGCCTGCACGAGTAACCCCGTCGTCACCAGCATAGCTGACGACGGCTCGGTGGGGACGCTGCGTCACGCCATCCTGACGGCCTGCGTCGGCTCGACGATTACCTTTGATACGGCTGGAGTCTTCTCTACGCCGCAGACTATCACGCTGACCACTGGCGAGCTGCTCGTCACCAAGAATCTGACCATCGATGGTCCGGATTCGGCTGCTAACCGCGTGACGATTAATGGAAACAACGCCAGTCGTGTATTCCACATACAGCCTGGCAAGACCGTCACCCTGCGCGAGCTGACAGTCACCGGCGGCTTTGCTTCGGGCAGCTTCCCTGCTGACTCCGGCGGCGGCATCCTTAATGAGCTCGGGACTCTCACGCTCAACAACATGACGCTGAGCAGTAACACTGCCACCTTTGGCGGCGGCGTCTACAACTACGGCAACGGCGGCACGGCCAGTCTGACCATCAACAACAGCACCATCAGCGGCAACCATACCGTCACACATGGCGCCGGAATCTACGACGATGGCATCAACGGCGGTACCGCGACCCTGACTATCAACAACAGCACCATCAGCGGCAACGGGGCCAATGGTCAGGGCGGTGGCATCCTCGTGGTTGGCGGAGTCAGCACGATCGTAACTACTACTAACGTAACCGTCACCAATAACACCTCCGACTTCGACGACACGAACGTCACCGATAACGGCGGAGGTCTGTTCGTCGGAAGCGGGCCTATAGTCCGGTTGCGCAACACCATCATCGCCGGCAACTTCAGAAGAAGCTCAGGCCCGGTTGCTGATGACATCTCGGGTGCCAACGTTGATACGACGGCTAATTCGTCCAACAACTTGATCGGCACAGGCGGCACAGGCGGCCTGACTGCGACCAACGGGAACTTGATCAATGTCGTCAATCCAGGTCTCGGCACGCTTGCAAGTAACGGCGGGTTGACGCAGACGCACAACTTGTTGTTTGGCAGCCCGGCAATCGAAGCGGGAAGCAACACGTTCTCGGATGCGGTTAGTCTGACTACCGACCAGCGCGGGACCGGCTTTGCTCGCAAGGCAGATTCCGCCGACTCTGGCACAACGCAGACGGTTGACATCGGAGCCTTCGAGGTTCAGCCAACCATAGGGAATATTCCAGACAAGCCGGACGGGCTGGAGGACGTTTCTATCGTCTCCTATCCGTTCGATGTCGGCGACGCGACTATCGGGATTGACTCCATCACGACCAACGTCTCCAGCGATCCTGCCGGAGTGATACAGAGCGTTACAGTCAATAACGCGACGACTGCCACACCAAACCTGAGCATCGCTTATGTGGCGAACAAGTTTGGTGTAGCCACGATTAACGTCACGGTCAACAAGACCATCAACGGTCAGCTACTGACCATGTCAGACTCCTTTGATCTGACCGTGAGCCCGGTCGCGGACGTCCCGTCCGTTACCAACGTGACGACCAACGAAGACACGCAGACCACCTCTGGTCTCGTCATCACGAAGAACGCCGTTGACGGAGTGGAAGTCACGCACTTCAAGATTACGAACATCACTAACGGCACGCTCTTTAAGAATGACGGCGTGACCCCGATCAACAACAACGACTTCATCACCGAGGCCGAGGGCAACGCGGGCTTGAAGTTCACACCCACAGCCAACTCCAGCGCCAGCGGCAGCTTCCAGGTCCAGGGCGCGGTCGGCAACACGGGCGGCGGACTTAGCACCGCCGCAACCGCCACGATCACGGTCAACGCCATTGCCGACACTCCGTCGGTCACCAACGCGACGACCAACGAAGACACACAGACCACTTCGGGTCTCGTCATCAGCCGTAACGCCGCTGACGGCGCGGAAGTCACCCACTTCAAGATCACGGGCATCACCAACGGGACGCTGTTCCAGAACAACGGGACGACCCAGATTAATAACGGTGACTTCATCACCTTTGCCCAGGGCAATGCCGGATTGAAGTTCACCCCGACGGCCAACTTCTCCGGTAACGGCCAGTTCACCATCCAGGCTTCGACCACAGGGGCCGACAGCGGACTGGGCGGCAGCACCGTCAACGCGACGATCACGGTCAACCCCGTGGCAGACACGCCGTCTGTGACCAACGCGACGACGACCGAAGATACGCAGACGACCTCCGGCCTCGTCATCAGCCGCAACGCTGTTGACGGAGCGGAAGTCACACACTTCAAGATCACCAACATTCAGAACGGCACGTTGTTCAAGAATGACGGGACGACGCCGATCAACAACAATGACTTCATCACCTTCGCCGAAGGTAACGCCGGGCTCAAATTCACACCCGCGCTCAACTTCTCCGGCGCAGGCATTTTCCAGGTACAGGGCGCGACGAGCGCTGCGGGCGCTGGCCTGAGCGCGGGCGCGGCCACGGCCACCATCACGGTCGGCTCGACCGCGGACGTCCCGACCGTTACCAATGCGACGACCAACGAAGACGCACAGACCAGTTCGGGTCTGGTCATCACTCGCAACGCGGCTGATGGCGTAGAGGTCACGCACTTCAAGATCACGAGCATCACCAACGGCACGTTGTTCAAGAATGACGGCACGACGGCAATCAGCAGCGGCAGCTTCATCACCGCCGCCGAAGGCAACGCCGGGCTGAAGTTCACGCCGACGGCCAACTTCTCCGGCGACGGCAGCTTCCAGGTGCAGGCCGCGCTCGACTCGGCTGGCACAGGCTTGAGCACCTTCGCCACGGCGACGATCACCGTCACTCCGATTGCGGACACCCCGACGGTGACCGACGCCACCACGGCCATCAACACGCAGACCACTTCGGGCCTCGTCATCAGCCGCAACGCCGTTGACGGGTCGGAAGTGACGCACTTCAAGATCACTGGCATCACGAACGGCACGTTGTTCAAGAACGACGGGACGACGCAAATCAACAACGGTGATTTCATCACCTTCGCCGAAGGCAATGCGGGCTTGAGGTTCACGCCCGACCTGAACAAGAGCACCTCTAATGGTGATACCTTCAGCTTCCAGGTGCAGGCCGCGACCGATGGCGCAGGTGCAGGGCTGAGCACGGGCTTCGCCACTGCTTCGATTACGGTTGACTGCCAGTCCGGCCTGATCGTCACGAGCCTGCTTGATGACGGCTCGGTGGGGACTCTCCGCCACGCCATCAGCTTCTCCTGCCCGGGCAGCACCATCACGTTCAACCTCGCGGCCGGAACGCACACGATCGCGCTCGATTCCAACCTGGGTCAGTTGATCATTAACAAGAACCTGACGATCAACGGGCCGACCGGCGCGGCCAACCGTGTGACGGTCAGCGGCGGAGGCAGCATCCGCGTCCTCCAGATCAACGGCGCTGTGACGGTCAACATCAGCGACCTGACCATCAGTAACGGACAGGTCAGCGGCGCAAACAACGGCAGCGGCATCAACAACAACGGTGGAACGCTGACCCTTACCAACAGCACCGTTAGCGGCAACTCCTCTACCGGCTCTGGTTTCGGTGGCGGCATATACAGTGAAAACGGTACGCTTAATATCACCAGCAGCACCGTCAGCGGTAACTCCGTCTCTGGTGCCGGTGGCCAGGGCGGCGGCGTCGCCAGTGTCAACAACACGCTTAACATTACCAACAGCACCGTCAGCGGCAACACCGCTTCTGGTGCCGGTAATCGTGCCGGTGGCATCTACCACAACGTCGGCACGCTGACCATCACTAACAGCACCATCAGCGGCAACTCCGCTACTGGCTTTAATAGTGATGGCGGCGGTGTCTGGACTGGCACTACGGCTAATATCATCAACAGCACGATCAGCGGCAACTCCGCTGTTGACGAGGGCGGCGGCATTTACAGCGGCGGCACGCTAACCGTCACCAACAGCACTATCACCAATAACACCGCCGATTCAGATAACAACACCGCAGGCACAAAGGGCGGCGGAATTCACAATAACGGGGGCACGGTCACGCTCCACAACACGATTGTGGCCGGCAACCTGGACGAGGGCGGCGCAACAGACACCGCCAGCGACATCAGCGGCACGGCTGACGCGGCCAGCTCCTTCAACCTGATAGGAGACGCCGCGACCTCCGGCGGGCTGACCAACGGCACGAACGGCAACATCGTCGGCAACGCTGGCGTGGGCACGATTAACGCACGCCTGGGCGCGCTCGCCAACAACGGCGGCGCAACCATGACGCACGCACTGCTGGCTGGCAGTCCGGCCCTCGATGCGGGCAGCAACACCATCTCTGACGGCGCGGGTCTGACCACGGACCAGCGTGGCACAGGCTTCGGTCGCAAGCGCGATGCGGCGTCTGACGCTGACACGACTCAGACGGTGGACATCGGAGCCTTCGAGGCCGACCCGTCCGTCGAGGACATCACAGACAAGGCGACCGCTGAAGACACTGCGCTTCCGTCCTTCGTCTTCAGGGTCGGAGATTCGACCTCATCATTCGACTCGATCACGGCCACGTCGGGCAACACGACGCTCGTGCCAAACGCCAACATCACGGTGGGCGCGGACACGGCTTCCACGCGGACGCTTTCGATCACGCCCGCGGCGAATCAGTCCGGCACGGCGGCGATTACGGTGACGGTCACCAAGACCATCAACAGCACCGCCGTCAGCATGAGCGACACATTCGTGCTCACGGTCGGCACGGTGCCTGACACTCCGTCTGTCACCAACGCCACGACCAACGAAGACACGCAGACGACCTCGGGTCTCGTCATCAGCCGCAATGCTGCCGACGGCGCTGAGGTCACGCACTTCAAGATCACCAACATCACGGGCGGCACGCTCTTTAAGAACGATGGCGTGACTCCCATCAATAACAACGACTTCATCACGTTCGCTGAAGGCAACGCGGGCCTGAAGTTCACGCCTGCGGCAAACTCCTTCGCCGGTGGCAGCTTCCAGGTGCAGGCTTCGACCGACGCTGTGGGCACCAGCCTCAGCGCGGGCGCGGCCACGGCCGTCATCACGGTCAACGCCGTCGCCGACACCCCGTCGGTGACGAACGCCACGACCAATGAAGACACGCAAACCACATCGGGTCTCGTCATCAGCCGCAATGCTGCCGACGGCGCTGAGGTCACGCACTTCAAGATTAGCGGCATCACGAACGGCACGTTGTTCAAGAACAACGGCACGACTCAGATTAACAACGGTGATGTCATCACCTTCGCGGAAGGTAACGCCGGGCTGAAGTTCACGCCTGCGGCCAACCTGTTCAGCCCCTCCACCACCTTCAGCTTCCAGGTGCAGGGCGCGACCAGTGCGGCAGGCGCAGGTCTGAGCAGCGGCTTTGCGACCGCGACGATCACGGTCAACACCGTGGCCGACACGCCCAATGTGACCAACGCCACGACGCTCGAAGATCAGCAGAGCACCTCGGGCCTGGTCATCACCAGGAACGCGGCCGACGGCGCGGAGGTCACGCACTTCAGAATCACGGGTATTACCGGAGGCACGCTCTTTAAGAACAACGGTACGACCCAGATTAACAACAACGACTTCATCACCGTTGCCGAAGGTAACGCGGGCTTGAAGTTCACCCCGACGACCAATTCCAACACGAGCGGCCAATTCCAGGTGCAGTCGTCGTTGAATAACACGGTCGGCGGTCTGGGCGGCGGCCTCGCCACGGCGACGATTACGATCACGCCGATCAACGATGCCCCGACTCTGGACGCCATCGGCAACCTGAACATCAACGAGGATGCAGGATTGCAGACGGTCAACCTGACGGGCATCTCGGCCGGCGGCGGCGAGTCGCAGACGCTGGTCATTACGGCCACGTCCGACAACACCGGTGTCGTTCCCAACCCGACGGTCAACTACACCAGCCCGAACGCCACAGGCTCGCTCTCCTTCACGCCTGTGCTCAACCAGGGCGGCTCGGCCCTCATCACCGTCACGGTCAACGACGGCGGCGGGACGGCCAACGGCGGAGTTGAGACAGTGGTTCGCACCTTCACGGTCACGGTCAACGCCGTCAACGACGCGCCCGTGAACACCATTCCAGGCCCGCAGAGCGTGACGAAGAACGGCTCGATGACGTTCAGCGCGGCCAACTCCAACCAGGTCTCCATCGCCGACGTTGACGCCGGAAGCAACACGGTGCAGGTGACCTTAACCGCCACCAACGGCAAGATGACGCTCGCTGGCACAACCGGGCTGACCTTCGTCCCGGCCAATGCGAACAATGACGGCACTGGCGACGCGTCGTTGAACTTCACCGGCACCATCGCGAACATCAACAACGCCCTCAGCGGGCTGGTGTTCGAGCCGACCAACGGCTACGACGGACCGGCCTCCATCCAGATAACGACGAACGACCTGGGCAACACGGGCTCGGGCGGCGCGTTGTCTGACACGGATACCATCAACATCACCGTTCATAAGGGCGGCGTGCTAGCCTTCAGCTCTGCCACTTACGCTGTGGCCGAGGACGCAGGCAGCATCACCATCACGGTCGTGCGCACGGACGGCGATACGGGGACGACGAAGGTTGACTACACGACCTCGAACGGCACGGCCATCGCGGGCGTGGGTCAGGACTACACGACCTCCAGCGGCCAGTTGACCTTCAACAACGGTGAAACGTCGAAGACCTTCACCGTCGCCATCAACAACGACTCGCTCGACGAGGCGAACGAGACCATCAACCTGACGCTCTCGAACGTCACGGGCAGCGGCGCTCTGGGCATTCCGTCCACGGCGGTCCTGACCATCAACGACAACGATCCGCCGCCGTCGCTCTCCATCAACGACGTGACGGTCACGGAAGGCAACTCCGGCACGACGAACGCGACCTTCACGGTCACGCTCTCGGCAGTGAGCGGTCAGACTGCGACGGTCAACTACCAGACCGCCGACGGTACGGCCACAATCGCCAACAACGATTACCAGGCCGTGCCGAGCACGCTCCTGACCTTCAACCCTGGCGAGACTACGAAGAACGTCACGGTTGTGGTCAACGGCGATCCGGACGCGGAGCCCAACGAGACCTTCACGGTCAACCTGTCGGGCGAAACGAACGCGACCATCAGCGATGGCCAGGGCGTTGGCACAATCAACAGCGACGACACCCCGGTCATGCAGTTCAGCCAGTCGATCTACAACGTGAACGAAGACGCGCTCTTCATCACGGTTACGGTCAACCGCCTGGGCGACAACTCGCAGCCGGCCACGATCAACTACACGACGAATGACCAGGCGGGCCTGAACCCGTGCAATCTCTTCAACGGGATCGCCTCGCCGCGTTGCGACTACGCCTACTCGGTCGGCAAGCTGCACTTTGCCGCCGGCCAGGGCAGCCGCGACATCATCATTCCCATCGTCAATGACGTCTACGTGGAAGGACCGGAAACCTTTACTCTGACGTTGAGCAATCCTTCGGACGGCGAGCTGGGCACGCCAAGTTCGACGACGATCACTATCAACGACAACGATAGTGGCGCGGCGGCGAACCCGATTGACAACAGCGAGTTCTTCATCCGCCAACTCTACATAGACTTCCTCGGACGGCTGCCGGACCAGGCGGGGCTGGCCGCGTGGCTCAACATCCTTAACAACTGTCCGGTCAACGACGTGAGTTGCGACCGGGTGGCGGTGGCCGCAGGCTTCGCCCAGTCGGACGAGTTCGCCAACCGCGGCTACTTCATCTACCGCTTCTACCGCGCCGGTCTGGGCCGGATTCCGCACTACGCGGAGTTCATACCCGATATGGCCAGGGTCAGCGGCTTCCTGAGCGCGCAGGATTTGGAAGCGGCGAAGGTTGATTTCATCAACGACTTCATGGCGCGGCCGGAGTTTACGAACCGCTACGGCGGGACGGACAACGCGGCCTACGTCAACCTGCTGGAGCAGACGGCCCTGGTGACTCTGCCGAACAAGCAGCAGTTGATTAACGACCTGACGAATGGCACCAAGACGCGGGCGCAGGTCTTACGCATCGCGATGGAGACGACGGAGACTTACAGCAAGTACTACAACGAAGCCTTCATCGTGATGAACTACTTCGGGTTCTTGAGACGTGATCCTGACGCCGCATTCCAGGCCTGGATCGACCTCTTCAACAACACGAACAATCCGCGGCTGATTATCAACGGGTTCGCCAACTCGCTTGAGTATCGCCAACGCTTCGGGAACTGATCCAATCGGCCCGAAGATAAAAAGCGAAAAGGCTCCAGCCAATCAAGGCTGGAGCCTTTTCTTTTGAGGGTTAACCAGACCAAAGCGTTTTGACCCCGAAGAGATCGAATATGCTTTAGACCCCGAAGGGGTCATATACGATAGCCAGGGACGTTGCGAACTTCGTTCGCTCTGCTCCTGGCTATTATATGTGACCCCTTCGGGGTCTAAAACGTGCGCGCGTTTTCGCGGTCCTGACTCTCATATCGTTACGTCTCTACGCCTCGCGGACTCTCACCTGCTCTGTCTCCGCCTGCCTCTGCCCGCGCTCGTGTCCCGTATCGGGCGAGGGCTGCGGGGGCGGCGGCGGGTTGGCGACCAGCATTTCGAGGGCCGCGTCCAGGACTTCGCCGATGCGCGAGACGGGGATGATTTCCAGCTCACGCCGCACGTCGTCGGGGATGTCTTCCAGGTCGCCCTCGTTGCGCGCCGGCAGGATGATGCGTCTTATCCCAGCGCGGTGCGCCGACATCACCTTCTCCTTGATTCCGCCTACGGGGAAGACCAGCCCCGAGAGAGTTATCTCTCCGGTCATGGCCGTGTCCGGCCTGACGCGCCTTCCGGTGTAGAGCGAGGCCAGCGCCGAGGTTATCGTCACGCCGGCAGACGGCCCATCCTTCGGAATCGCCCCCGCGGGTACGTGCAGGTGCACGCCGTAACTTTTGAACATCTCCTGGTCAATGCCGAACTCCGCGGCGTGCGACCAGAGGAACGAGCGCGCCGCCCGCGCAGACTCCTGCATCACTTCCCCAAGCTGCCCCGTGATGGTCAGCCCGGAGCCACCTGGAAGAAGCGTCGCCTCTATGAAGAGAACCTCGCCGCCCATCTCCGTCCAGGCCATGCCCGTCGCCACCCCCGCCGGTAACTCCTTGCGCGCCTCTTCCGGGTAGAAGCGCGGCGCGCCCAGGTACTCTTTGATGTCCGGGGCGTCCACGGTCACAGCCGTGGCTTCGTTCTGCGCTATCTTCAACGCGGCCTTGCGCACGATGCTCCCGATGGTTCGCTCCATCTGTCGCACGCCAGCCTCGCGCGTGTAGCGCGCCGCGATCAGTTGCAGCGCCGCGTCCGTAATGCTGAACTGCTCGTCGCTCAGGCCGTTCTCCTGAACTTGCCTCGGCACCAGGTACTGCCGCGCGATGTGCAGCTTCTCCTGGTCAGAGTAGCCCGCCAGGCGTATGACCTCCATACGGTCGCGCAAGGGCGCGGGGATCGGCCCCAACTGGTTTGCCGTCGCGATGAAGAAGACTTTCGAGAGGTCGAAAGGTAGATCTAGATAGTGGTCGCGGAAAGAGTTGTTCTGCTGCGGGTCCAGAATCTCCAGCAGCGCCGCCGCCGGGTCGCCGCGATAGTCGTTGCCGAGCTTGTCTATCTCGTCCAACATCATGACAGGGTTGTTGACCCCGGCGCGTCTCAGGCCCTGTATGATCCGGCCCGGCATAGCCCCTATGTAGGTCCGCCTGTGCCCCCTCAGTTCCGCCTCGTCCCGCATCCCACCCAGGCTCATGCGCTCGAACTCGCGCCCGAGAGCGCGCGCAATCGAGCGCCCCAAAGAGGTCTTGCCCACGCCCGGCGGCCCCACGAAGCAGAGGATGGGGCTTTTGGCCTCCGGCTTGAGCTTGATGACGGCCAGGAATTCCAGAATGCGTTCCTTGATGTCCTCAAGACCGTAGTGGTCTTCATCGAGAATGCGGCGCGCTTCCTTTAGGTCGAGCTTGTCTTCCGTTGATTTCTTCCAGGGAAGCTCAAGGACGTATTCGAGGTACGTGCGTATGACGTGGTAATCGGGCGCGGCCGCGGGCAGTTTCTCCATGCGCTTTAACTCGCGCTCGGCCTCTTTGCGGACCTCTTCGGGGAGGTCTGCCGCTTCGAGTCGCTCGCGCATCATCTCGGCCTCTGCGCGCTCGCCGCCCTCGTCGTCGCCCAGTTCCTTCTGAATCGCCTTCATCTGCTGGCGCAGGATGTAGTCGCGCTGCGCCTTGTTCATCTCGGTTTGAGCTTCGGTCGCAATCTTCGAGCGGATGCCCATGATCTCGACTTCGCGGGCGAGCAGGCCGTGGGCTAGGCGCAGCAGCTCGTCCACAGTGTTCGCCTCCAGCATCTTCTGCTCCTGCTCCACGCCCAGGTCCAGGACGGAAGCCAGAAAGTATGCGAGTCGGACCGGGTCGTTCGCCGCCATCACGGCCGCGCGCACTTCGGGCGGAACCTGCGGCAGCATGGCGAGCGCCTGCTGAATCAACCCCTGCACGTTGCGCTTGATGGCCTCGACCTCTTCCGCGTCTTCGACTTTCAGCTCGGGCAGGATTTCCAGGCGGGCGCGAAGGTACGGCTGCTCCTGCGTCCAGGAGAGGATGCGCACGCGCTCCGTCCCCTGAACGATGAGCTGCATCGTGTCATCGTCGCGCATCATGCGCTTAATCATGACGAGCGTGCCCACTTCGTAAAGGTCTGCGGGCGTCGCGTCAGACCCCGTCACATTCTCCGTGCGGACGGAGACGCAGGCCAGGAGCTTCTCTTCAGTCGAGAGCGCAGACTCGACCGCTGCGATGGAGCGCGGGCGTCCGACCGCCAGCGGCACGACTGTCTCAGGAAAGAGCGTCGTTTGCTGCAAGGGCAGCACGCTCATCTCAAAGGGCTCTGCCCGCCGCGCCTGCTCTTGCTGGGCCGCGTCTCCCGGCCCGGTCGCATCCACTGAGGCGGCGGCCGTCGTCTCTTGCGTTTGAATCTTCTCTGTACTCATATGTAAAAAAAGGCCCGGAGGTTTCCACAACCCGAAGGCCGGAATAAAAGACCGGGCACGGCCTTAGGCTCTTATTTCTGATTTCCGGATTCTGTCTCTTCCTGCCCTTCCTCGCAATCCTCTTCCCCGCGCAGGTGCAGTATCAGGAGGCCGTCGCGGTAATCGCGCAGCACCGAAGCGCCTTCGATGGAGCAGGGGAAGAGCAGTTTCTTTTCGAAGCGGCTGTAGGTGATTTCGAGCTGGTGGTAGACGACGCCGGTCCCGAAGAAGGTGTCGCGGCGGCACCCGCGAATGCTCAAGGTCCTGCCCTGAACCACTATTTCGAGTTCTTCGGCGCTCACTCCCGCCAGGTCAACCTTCACAATCCAGCCGTCCGCCGTCCGGTAGACGTCCGCGTCCGGACGCCACACGCGCGCTCCGGGCCGCGCACGCCTGCCCACAGGAAGCATCCGAAAATATCGTTCGACCGATTCAGCCATAGTCAGTGGCCAGTGGTCAGTGGCCGGTGGTCAGTCAGAATCAGTCCTTTAACTGACTACTGACCACCGGCCACTGACCACTGGTTTTAGCCAAAGATTTTGCTCCAGAAGGACGAGCCGCTCGAAATCTCTTCGAGGGCGTCGGCCAGTTCCCTGTCCTCTTCGGTTTCGAGCGCGACATCGGCCATCGAGATGATGCCGAGCAGGTTGTTGTTGTCGTCCACCACAGGGATACGGCGGACCTGCTTGTCGCCCATCTTACGAATCGTGTCAATCACACGGTCGTTCGGCCGCGCCGTGTGAATGTCGGACGTCATCACTTCCTCTGCGCGCGTGGAGCGCGAATCCTTGCCCTCGGCCACCGCGCGAATCACTATGTCGCGGTCCGTAATGAGGCCGACGAGTTTGCCGTTGCCGCGCGCACGCGAGTCGCGCCCGCCGTTCCCGCCGGAGCCTTCCGCCGGGGGCGCGGAGTCCTGGCGCTCGACTACGGGGATGACGCCGGTGTCCTCGTCGCGCATCATCGCCGCGACGTCCAGCAAACTTGTGTCGCGTGTTGCGACCGTCACGTCCCGCGTCATGATGTCGCGGCAGCGCACGTGCGAGCGTGTCGCGCCGCGGCCACGCTCCTCGCCCCTACCGCCTCGCGCGTAATCGCGCGCCTCCTCGTACCACGAGCGGTCGTCGTCGCGCTCAGACTCGCCGCCGCGGCGTCTGCGCCCGCCGCCCGCATCCGTGTAGCCGCCGTAGCGCCGCTCATCCGGGCGATAATCCGCACGCTCGCCGGACCCTGCGCGCCCGTAATCGTCGCGCCCGTAGTAGCGTCCGCCACCGCCACCACCTCCGGCACCTCTACGCGTCCCGTAGGAATCGTCGTAGCCGCCGAAATCCCTGTCGAGCGGGCCGCTCCCGCGTCCGTAACTTCCGCGCTCGCCTCTCGGGCCGTAGCGCTCATCTACGCCTCTTTCGCGCGACCCTCCGCCTCCGTAAAAATCTCTATCGTCGTCCCTGTCGTAGCGATTTCTAGACATGATCTCTTTCCTGCCTCCCTGTTTGCTGATGAATTCAAGCGCCGCTCCGACCGTCCGCGAAACGGCAGCAGACGATGATGGCAGGCGCGTCGGCGCGCGCCATGCTTCCACAAAGAGACTGAAGGAAAGCGCCACGCCCGATTACTAAAATTGCACAGGGGAACTTGGCTGGGATTATACAGGGTGAAGCCGAAAGGCCAAAGGTTAAAGGGAGAAGCGGGCGGCGGCCCGTGCATCGGCCGCGCTCATTTGTTAGGATTCCGGCGCGATGCAACCTTTCAATCCGAAGTCCGGCAATTTCAAAAAGCCGCGGCGCGAGCAGCAGCTCTTAACGGTCGGGCGCGTGGAGGACGTTCCACCGGGCCGGGGCGCGACCGTTGAGCTAAACTCCGGGGCGGAGCTTGCGCTCTACAACAGTGAGGGCACGTTCTACGCCGTCGAAAATTTCTGCCCGCACAAGGGTGCGCCGCTCGCGGACGGACGGCTGTGCGGCCAGACAATCGAGTGCGACTGGCACGGCTGGCGCTTCGACCTGCGCACGGGCCACTGCCTGACCAATGCCGGCTCGATTGAAACTTACGAAGTGGTGATTGAAGACGGGTGGATAAAGATATTGGTCTGAGGAGTTTTTAGCCGTCGCTGCCGATGGCCTCGACCGGGCAGGCGGCCAGGGCCTCGTCGCACAGGGCGCGCTCGTCCTCGTTCTCCGGCTGCTTGAAGACGAAGGAATAACCGTTCTCGTCCGAGCGCGTAAAATTGTCCGGCGCGGTATCGCGGCACACGTCACAGTCTATGCACTGCGTGTCAACGTAATACGCGCCGAGCACATTTTCCTCGACGCGGTCATTCGGATCAGCCACTAATGCCTCCGCAGTAAGTAATAAGCGATGAGTGATAAGTGATAAGAAAAAGCGCTTGGTCTTTCTTATCACTTATCACTCATCACTTATCACCGCTTTTTACTTTATCGCCAGCATCCGGTCAAGGGCGACGCGCGCCCAGCGTGCGGTCTCCTCCGGGACGCTGATCTGGTTCACGACGAGCCCCTCGACCAGGGATTCCAGCGCCCACGCCAAATTCTGCGGCGCGATGCGATACATCGTCGCGCACATGCAGAGGTCCGGCGCGAGAAGCTGGATGTGCTTGTCCGGGAACCTGCTGATGAGGCGATTCACCAGATTGACCTCCGTGCCGATGGCCCACTTGGAACCGGCGGGCGCGGCCTCCAGAGTCTTGATGATGAACTCGGTCGAACCGTTGAGGTCCGACTTTTGCACCACCTCGTAAACGCACTCCGGGTGCACCAGGACTTTGACGCCCGGCACCTGCTCGCGTACCTGATCCACGTGCCAGGCCCTGAAGCGGCCGTGCACCGAGCAATGCCCCTTCCACAAAATCAGGCGGGCCTTGCGCAATTCCTCCTCAGTGTTGCCGCCCAACTCCTTGAACGGGTCCCAGACCACCATCTCGTCCAGGCCGATGCCGAACTTGACGCCGGTGTTGCGCCCCAGGTGCTGGTCCGGGAAAAAGAAGAGCTTGTCGGCCTCCTTCAGGCTCTTGTCGAAAAGCGGCACGGCGTTGGACGAAGTGCAGACCACGCCCCCGTTCTTACCACAGAAAGCCTTGATGGCGGCCGTCGAATTCATGTAGGTGATCGGCATGACGCGGAACTCGTCGTGGATGCCGAGCGCCCCGAGCTGTTCCCAGGCGTCTTCGACCTGCTCGGCGGAAGCCATGTCGGCCATAGAGCAGCCCGCGCCGAGGTCCGGCAGAATCACCTTCTGATTGCCGGGCTTGAGGATGTCCGCCGACTCGGCCATGAAATGCACGCCGCAGAAGACTATGAACTCGGCCTCGGGGCGCGAGGCGGCCAACTGTGCCAGCTTGAAAGAATCGCCCGTGAAATCCGCGTGGACGATAACGTCGTCTCGCTGGTAATGGTGTCCCAGTATGACCAGCCGCTCGCCCAAAGATTTACGCGCGCGCGTGATCCGCTCGTTCAACTCCGCGTCCGGCACGCGGAAATAATCTTCGAGCACCGGAGCTTCCCTTGTTTCCAGAACAACCGTCATGGCTTTTGCCTCCTCCCGGCGCGTGACCCGAACGCATGGTCAGCGCCCGCGTCCTGTCTATGTCTCGCGCCAAACCGATAACTATAGCGGCTGGGCTAAACTAAGCGCAAGCGCGCCATCTTTCATTCCCCTGGCGAACAAAAATCAAGCAGGCGCGCCCCCCGAAATCCTCTCGCGCCTGCACCAATTTAGATGCATAAAAAGGGGCTGTAGATGGGCGGCTAGCGCGGGACACAGACACCCGCTGCGCAAAAAACTTTGGCGGACTGGTCCAATTAGTGTATATAAAGAAACTATTAATAAAACCACAACGGATAAGCGAAATCCTA
The DNA here is from genome assembly GCA_035275605.1 of Pyrinomonadaceae bacterium. Taxonomy (GTDB): domain Bacteria; phylum Acidobacteriota; class Blastocatellia; order Pyrinomonadales; family Pyrinomonadaceae; genus QHXM01. The sequence continues at coordinate 2,663 of DATEMM010000078.1, read as the reverse complement.
AAGCGACGGAGGAGTCTTCGAGAAAGAACGGCCCGCTCGGTATCTTTGCCGGGCCTGTGACGGAAAACCACTCAAGGAGGACTCAACCGGCTCGCCCTACTTCAGCCCTTAAAGGATCGGCCCCGACTCGAAGCCGACCAACCTGAGCGTCAGCCGCTCCACGCGACACCGTTCATGGGGGGACGTGTCGGACGGTGAATCCCTTACCCCTGATGCACCCGAGGAGATAGATTCATGAAAAGAACAGATCGAACTCTAACGGGTCGCCTCATCCGTACCACATTTTTCTTACTTTTGGCCGGCGCGCTGCTGGCCTGCACCGCCCTCTGGGGAGGCACGAAGGTCGAAGCCAATCACCCGGTGCTGGTCGAAGGTAACTGCGATAGCCCGGTGCCTGGAACAACCCTCGTCGCCCCCGGCACCTGCGGCGACTTTGACGGCGACGGCCGCATCGGGACCGCCGAGGATACGGACGGGGCTGACCGTATCTTCGGGACGATCCAGGCCGCGCTGGGGCCGGGCACCGGCGCTGCCGCCGGCACGGGCGCCAACTTCAACGGCCTCATCCTGATCGTCAAATCCGGACGCTTTGCTGAGCGATTATTCATCGGCAACAGTCCTGGGGGGCCGGAGCCGCTCGGGACCGCCAATCCTGGAAACGTGACCCTTGAAGCCGCCCCCGGCGTTGCGGCCAACATTGACGCAGTGATACAGGGGGACCCCTCCGGGCAGAACGCAGCGCGCCAGAATGATTTTGGCATCACGGTCGGCTACACGACTAACGGCGCCAACCGCGTGGTTACACTGCGTAACCTCACGATCCGCAACTACAAGTTCGGCATCTGGGCCAATCAATCTTCGCGCGTTCACATAGACAATTGCCGCCTTGAGAACAACCTGGACTACGGCATCAGGATTGACGATAACGCCCGCGTCGTCATCACGAACACGCAGGTCGTGTCCACGGGCTTTCGCATAGGTGGGCCGACGGCCACTCCTTCTTGCCCTACTTGCGGCAGCGGAATCATCGTGCAAACCAACGCCCAGGCAAGGATCATGGACTCGGCCGTCTCACACAGCTTCAATGCCGGAATCCTGAACTTGACCGGGAGCCCGTCGAACGTCGTGCTCTACAAGGTCGGGACGTTCTTCAACTCCGCCATAGATACAATCAACACGACGGTAGCGCCGAACGCCAACTTCTCCCAGTAACACGAGCTAGGAGAAGTATGAAGCATTAAACCTTTGAGGGCTGGCCGGGAAGCTTTTTCGACTTCCGGTCAGCCCTCAAAGCTTTCATCCCTGTTCCTGCTGTTTAAGGGTGCGTCATCTCCTCCGGCTTCACGTACTCGTCAAACTGCTCGCCGGTCAATAAGCCCAGCTCGACCGCAGACTCGCGCAGCGAGATGCCTTTCTTGTGCGCGTTCTTGGCGATCTTCGCCGCGTTGTCGTAGCCGATGTGCGGATTGAGGGCTGTGACGAGCATGAGCGAATTGCGCAGGTGCTCGTCAATCTTTTCGCGGTTGAGCTCAATCCCTGCGATGCAGTAATCGACAAAACCGTGGCAGGCGTCCTTAATCAACCGAATCGAGTGGAGCAGGTTATGAATCATTACCGGGTTGAAGACGTTCAGCTCGAAATTGCCCTGCGAGCCGGCGAAGCCTATGGCGGCGTCGTTGCCCATCACCTGCACGGCGACCATCGTCATGGCCTCGCTCTGCGTCGGGTTGACCTTGCCGGGCATGATGGAGGAGCCCGGCTCGTTCTCCGGCAGAATTAATTCGCAGAAGCCGGCGCGCGGCCCAGAAGCCAGCCAGCGTATGTCGTTGGCGATCTTCATCAGGGAGCCCGCCAGCGTTTTCAAAGCGCCGCTCGCAAAGACCATCTCATCGTGGGCGGAAAGCGCCGCAAACTTGTTCGGGTGAGACTTAAAGGGGAGCCCCGTCAGCTCTGCAATCTTCGCGGCCGCGCGCTCGGCGAACTCCGGGTGCGCGTTGAGACCTGTGCCAACGGCCGTGCCGCCGATGGCCAGGTCAGAGAGGCCGGGCAGAACCAGTTTGAGGCGCTCGATGTCGCGCTCTATCAGGCTGGCCCAGCCGGACATCTCCTGCCCGACCGTGATGGGCGTGGCGTCCTGCAAGTGCGTGCGGCCGATCTTCACTACGTCGGCGAACTCTTTGGCCTTGGCGTCAATCGCGTCGTGGACTCTTTGAACTTCGCGAATCAGCTTCTGCATCTCTTCGGCCGCGGCGATGTGCATGGCCGTCGGGAAGGTGTCGTTCGACGACTGCGACATGTTGACGTGGTCGTTCGGGTGGACGGGCGCTTTGCTCCCCATCTCGCCGCCAGCGATCTCTATGGCGCGGTTCGAGATGACTTCGTTCGCATTCATGTTGGTCTGCGTCCCGCTCCCGGTCTGCCAGACGCGCAAGGGGAAATGCTCGTCCAGCTTTCCCTCGATCACCTCGTCCGCAGCCTGGGCTATGAGCGCGGCCTTGTCGGCGGGCAGCTTTCCCAAATCCTGGTTGACGAGCGCGGCGGCCTTTTTCAGGATGCCGAGCGCGCGAATCATCTCACGGGGCATCACGTCGTGGCCGATGTTGAAATGAATCAACGAGCGCTGCGTCTGCGCCCCGTAATACTTATCAGCCGGGACCTCTATC
>DATEMM010000077.1:0-8901 GCA_035275605.1 Pyrinomonadaceae bacterium | reverse complement strand
AGAGCCCCGGAGGGGCGACCGATTCAGTCGCCCCTCCGGGGCTCTCATCATTTCTCTCATCGTATCCCCAGGGCTCAAGCCCTGGGCTATTATCCATCGCCCCTAACGGGGCTCTTAACTGCTTACTGCTTACTGCTCACTTCTTACTCATCACTTCGTTATTTCTTCCAGCGCGAAGTGTGGGGTCTGGTCGCGGCCGAGTCCTTCGACGCCGATCCCAGCGCTGATGCGGAAGCCTTTGCATTCGAGGGCGAGGTCGCGTAGTTCCTTCGCGTCTCGAATCTCCTTGTGCTCCCAGTCGTAGAAGAGTTTCCAGGTGCCGCGCAGATTGAGTTTCGGGGCCAGCTCCGCCAGGAACTCGTCCGTGCTCTCCCACCTGTTCGTGACGGGGTAATCGACGCGTATATAGGTAAGGCGGTTGTCCCTGAATTCTAGCTCAACGTCATCTACGCCCGCGAGGTAAGGCTCGCGCGGCTGTGTGCCAAGCTCCGCTGCCCGAAGCGTGGCCCTCATGATGCCGGACTCGTCTGCCTGTGCCAGCAAGGACGGAAAAAGAGCTTGTGCCTGGTTCAAGCTCATCCCTAAGCGCAGGCCGGCGATTGCCGGAGCCTGCGACGCGTCCAGAGAGCAACTCTCGTGCGTCATGACGGGCAGCGCTTGCGCGGAAGCGTTCGCCGCGCGATTCATCGCGCCTGGGTCCACTTCGAGTCGTATGCGGTTGGTGCGGTAATCGGCTATCGCCTGGTAGTAGGCCAGGCGCGCGGCGGCGTAGTTGGCCTGTGCGTCTATGACGTCCAGGATCGTTCCCTTTTTGAGGCGGTAGGAGGCGAAGGCCAGCGTCAGGCTCCGCTGCGAAGCTTCCGTCGCGGCGCGCGTCATGCCGGCGCGCTCGATGGCCGAAAGGGCGTTGGCGCGCGCCGTGTAGAATTCCTGCCGGAGCTGTTGCAGGGCGCTCTCACGCTGCAAGTCCAGAGACTGGGCGCGAAGCCGTGCCTGCGTCTCGCGGCTGCGGCTCGCGCCCCAGTTGAAGACTGGAATGTTCAGGCTGACGACGGCCTGCCCGCCCGAATACCTGGTCAGAGGGCGAAAGTCCGCCGCGTCAAATCCGCCGCTTAAACTGTAGGTCAGGTCGGGCCAAAGCTCGCGCCGCGCCGCCCGCGCGTCTTCCATCGCAGCGCTTTTGAGCGATTCGATCTGCCTTAACTCCGGCCGCTGTTTGAGTAACTCTTCCGTGTAGCTCGCGAAATCACTCACCGTCGGCAGGTCATCCGTGAGCAGCGGGTGCGCTATGTGCGTCGCGAAATCGACGCCCGTCAAAACTCTCAGCAAGTCCATCGCGGCGGATTCGGCGGCGCGCGCCTGCTCCAGCTCGTTGCGCCGCAGAAGAGCGGCCGAGCGCGCACGAAGCACGTCCGCGTCTCCGACCTCGCCGCGCTCCTTCAAATTCTCCGCAATCTTGACGAAGGCTTCGGCCAGCGCGAGGGTTTCGTCCGCCAGCCGCCGGTTCTGCCGCGCCAGCGCCAGCCCGTAGTAGGCGTCAACCGTGCTGATGACGAGCGCGCGGCGTGCGACCTCTGTGCCAGCGTGCGCGGCGGCGAGTTGCGCGCGGCTGCGGCGAAGGGCAGCGCGCAGGCGGCCCGAAATGTCTACAGTGCCGCTGGCTCTGACGAAGGCGGAGGTCTCGTTAATGCCGCTCGCCGAAAGAAAGCTGTAGGTGAGCGGGTCGCCCGTCACACGGAAGCGCGAGCTGGTTGTGCCAGTGTAGGTCAGCGGGATGGAGAGCTGCGGGAGAAAAGCCGCGCGCGCCTGCCTGATGTCTTCGGCCGCGATGCGCTCGTCCAGGCGCGACTGCTGGTAGAGGGAAGCGTTCTGCAAGGCCATCTCGACCGCCTGTTCGACCGTAACGGAGCGGTGGCGTGTGACAGGGCTGCCGAACGGGTAATCGTAGAAGGGCGGGTGCGCCCCTTTATCGTGCAGCTCTTGCGGCGCGGGCCTGGCTTCGCCGGAAGGCGCGGGCGCGGGCGGGCGCGGCGTGTGCATCTGCCCGTGCGGGTTCGGGGGCTGTGGAGTTTGCGCAGGTTGCTGCGCGTAGAGTTGCGAGAAGGGGCCGAGCAGACAGCAGAGCAGAAAGAGCGCGCGGGCGCGTAAGATTAAAAATCTTTTCAAGGGGGAACACTCCGTCTTAAGAGAGTAAGAGTCAGGGAACGAAGACGAAAAATTCTGTTACCCGCGCCGCTTTCGCTTTTTTCGTTGACCGTCACTTCCGCAGAAGAGCACGGGCGTGCTCCAGGACGTTCTCCACGTTGAAGCCAAGCTCGCGCAGGGCCACGTCGCCGGGCGCGGAGGCCCCGAAGCGGTCGAGCGCGACGCAGTCGCCGAGGGGACCCACGTAGCGGTCCCACCCTAGGCGAGCCCCGGCTTCGATGGAGAGGCGCGCGGTGACGGCTCGCGGCAGGACTGTCTCGCGGTAATCGTCCGGCTGCTCTTCAAACAATTCCCAGCAGGGCATGGAGACTACGCGCGTCGGCGTGCCCTCTTTCTGGAGCGCCTCGCGCGCTTCCAGCGCGAGCGAGACTTCGGAGCCGGTGGCGATGAGGATGAGCGCGGGCGACGGCTGCTCGCCCCCCTTTCCGGCATTAGCGTTCGCCGTTTCGGCTTCGGCCAGGATGTAAGCCCCGCGCCGCGCGCCCGCTGCCGAAGCGTAGCGCGTCTGGTCAATGACGGGCACCTTCTGCCTGGTCAGCGCCAGCGCCGTCGGGGCGTGGCGGCGCGAGATGGCTATGCGCCAGGCCTCGCGCGTTTCGTGCGGGTCCGCTGGGCGGATGACGTAAAGATGCGGGATGGCGCGAAGGCCCGCCAGGTGTTCGACGGGCTGGTGCGTGGGGCCGTCCTCGCCAAGCCCGATCGAATCGTGCGTGAAGACGTAGATGACCTGAACTTCCGAGAGCGCGGCCAGGCGAATCGCTGGCTTCATGTAATCGGAGAAGCACATGAAGGTGCCGCCGAAGGGAATCAAACCGCCGTTGAGGCTGATGCCCGTCATGGTCGAGCCCATCGCGTGCTCGCGCACGCCGAAATGCAGGATGCGCCCTTCGTAGGAGCCTGCCTGAAAACTGCCGCCCCCTTTGATGTCCGTGTTGTTGGAGACGCCCAGGTCCGCCGAGCCGCCAATCAGCATCGGCATGTGCGGCGCGAGCGCGTTGATGACTTCGCCGGAAGCCGAACGCGTCGCCATCGGCTTCGCGTTCTCGAACGACGGCAGGTGATTCTCCCAACCTTCGGGCAACTCGCCGCTCATCGTCGTGCGCCACGCCTGGCCCAGCTCCGAAAACTCCTGCTCGTACTTCGCGACGAGCGCGTTCCACTCTTCCTCCTGCCGAGCGCCGCGCTCCGTCGCGGAGCGGAAATGATTGAGCGCCTCTTCGGGAACGTAAAAATCTTTGTCCTCGGGCCAGCCCAGGTGCCGCTTCGTCTCGCGCACGGCCTCTTCGCCGGGAGCGTCAGAGTGCGCCTTGCGCGTCCCGGCGGTCGGCATCCCATAGCCGATAGTCGTCCTGATGGAGATGAGCGACGGGCGGTCCGCCACGCTCTGCGCGTCACGAATCGCGCTCTCGATTGCCGAGAGGTCGTTGCCGTCTTCGACCGTCGAGGTGTGCCAGCCGTAAGCCTCGAAACGTCGTGGGACGTTCTCCGTGAAAGCCAGGTCGGTGAAGCCTTCGATGGTGACGTGGTTGTCATCGTAGAGATAAATGAGCTTGCCCAGTTTGAGATGTCCGGCGAGCGAGGCGGCCTCTGACGCCACACCCTCCATCAAATCGCCGTCCGAGACGATGGCGTACACGTAGTGGTCAATCAGGGGAAACTCCGCCTTGTTGAATTTCGCGCCGAGGTGCGCAGCCCCCATCGCCATCCCGACCCCGTTGGCGAAGCCCTGCCCGAGTGGGCCGGTCGTAATCTCCACGCCCGGCGTCAAAACATTCTCCGGGTGCCCGGCCGTCTTCGAGCCGAATTGCCGAAAGTTCTGCAACTCTTCGAGCGGGAGGTCATAGCCCGTGAGGTACAGGAGCGAGTAGAGCAGCATCGAGCCGTGACCGGCCGAGAGCAGGAAGCGGTCTCGATTGGCCCACCCTGGGTTACGCGGGTTGTGACGCATGAAGCGAGTCCACAGCACGTAGGCCGCTGGCGCGCAACCCAACGGCAGGCCAGGGTGGCCGGACTCTGCCTTCTGCACCGCGTCAATCGAGAGGGCGCGAATCGTGTTGATGCAGAGCTGATCTAAATCTTCGGTCGTGTTGGCTTCCTGACGCGGAGTCGCACTCATGAAAGGTTCCTCACTTTAGGTAAAGGCAGAATTCAGAATCCAGGAAGTCAGGAGCCGGAAGAAAAGGCCGCAACCCGCTTTCTCTTATTCTGGCTTCTGGATGCTGACTCCTGAATACTGCTTTTCGTAAAATTCCTGCTGTCGTTCAAGGCCCGCGAGGTAGCGCGCGTGGCGTGCCGCGTTCGGCTCAAAGACCTGGACGAACGGAGCGGGCGCATCCTCGATGCTTTTTAACTTGGAGGCCGCCTCTAAAGCAAGCAGGACAGCGCCGCGGCTCGAAGCCTCCGCGACATTCGAGAGATGCAGGGGGCGGCCCAACACGTCTGAGAGCATCTGCGGCCACACGCTTGAGGCCGTGAGCGCGCCGCCGGAAGCGACGAGCTTGGCCCCTGGCGCAAGCTCTTCTAACGAGCGAGCGATTAAGGCGAAGCGGTACGAGATGGCTTCCATCGCGGCGCGCAGGATTTCGACGGGGCGCGTGTGCATCGTCAGGCCGAAGATCGCGCCGCGCGCATCCGTTGACCAGTTCGGGCTTCGCTCACCGGCCCAGAAAGGCAGGACGGTTAGCCCGTGAGCGTCCGCCTCCATCCCGGCCAGCTCCTTCTCCAACTCTTTCTCATCATCGCTTAGGGAGAGCGCGCCGGTCATCCAGGCGTAGAGCCCGCCGCCGTCGGAGAGCGCGCCGCCCGCGACCACGCGCGTCGAGTCCGCGCGATAGCACCAGAGCGCAGGGGGAATCTCCGAAGGTGGATCACTCTCCCAGAGGACACGCATCGCGCCGGAGGTTCCGATCATCAGGCTTGCGTACTCGCGCGTCGTGCAGCCCGCGCCGATGTTGTTGGCCGCGCCATCAGCCACGGCCGGAAACCAGAGGGCGTTTTGCAGACGCGGCCAGCGTCGCGCGTATTCACCTTTGAGCCTGCGGAAAGCTTCATGCTTTTCAGCAACGACGGGCAGCAGCTCAGGAGAAATCTTCAATGCTTCGAGCAGCTCTTCGTCCCACTCGCACGACCGCAGTTTGAACAGTCCCGTACCCGACGCCATCGACACGCTCATCGCCGCCGTTTGATTGAAGAAGGCGGACGCGAGCAGTTCACCGAAGGACATCCAGCGGTGAGCCTTTGCGTAAAGGTGCGGCTCAGCTTCGCGCAGCCAGAGGAGTTTGGCGGGCCAATAGCTCGGGTGAAATCTGCACCCCGTCCGCAGATGAATGGTGCGCTCGTCGCAGAGCTGTTTCAACTCTTCGGCCTGGCGCGCGGCGCGCGTGTCGGCCCAGCCGTAGACCGGGGTGATGGGACGGCCGTGCGCGTCTACGCCGACCAGGCTGTGCCAGAAACAGGAGACGGCGACCGCCTCGACCTGGACACCTGACGCGGGCGATTGTGTCAGCACGGCGTCAATCGTGCGCGCCACCTGCTCTATGCCTTCGACGGGGTCCAGCTCCGCGCCGCCGTCAAAGGTCGTCTGGAGGCTGCGCCTGATTTGCGCCATCGTGCCCTCCAGCTCGCGCCCCTCTTCGTCGTAGAGCGCGCCGCGCACGCTCGACGTGCCGACGTCGAGTGCCAGCACGACCGGCCCGCCTTTGTGATTTGGAGCGCTCCTTTGTTCGGGATTCACGAGGGCGTCATCATACCTCGCACAGGCTGTCCGCTCGAAGCTTTCCGCCGCGTCTGGCACACGGCGTCTGGCGCTTACGGCTTGAAGACGCGCCGCATCGTGCGCCCGACGCCGCGTCCTGTGTGTTTGCCGAAGCCGCCCATGCCTTTGCCCAGCGCGCCCCCTGCGCGCACGACGCGCCCGCGCGCCATGTTCCGCCCGAAGCGACGGCCACCGCGCCCTGCCGAAAGACCCGCGCGCTTGAAGGAGCGGCGGATGCCGTGCCTGCCTCTTCCGTAGTCGCCGCGCACGCGCCTGCGCCTTCCTCTGTGCGGCCCCGTCAACACGCGCCGGCCATCCTCTTGCGGAGGCGCGACGCTCGCGCCAGTTCTGGTGTTCGACGAGGCGAAGACGAGCGGCAAGGCGAGCAAGAGCGCCAGGGCCGCAAACATGAGTTTACGCATCCGTTCAATTCTCCTGATTAATTCTGTGCGTCGGGACTTGCCGGAGAGAATCTCACACCTTCAACATTGCGGTCTAGCTGGCACAGGCCGCGTCAGGGGAAGCTGTGGGTCAATCCGAGGAAAAATTAACAGGGATGGACAGGATGAACAGGATGAAAAAACAGAACGAGAGAGCCGTCCCTTTTTCTTTATCCTGACAATCTCTGTCCATCCCTGTTAATTACTTCTTCGCTCCTACCTGAATCATTGAATTGGATGGAAATCCCTTCGCTTGTAATGCTAATCTTCAAACGGGCGGCGCGTCGGGGAACGCCCCGCGCGCTTCAATCAAAACTGCCGTGCGGGTACGAAATCTTTTAGAACAGGGAAGTGAAAATGAGAACCGTCCTCGTCATTCTCATCGTTTGTTTGGCCGCTCTTTTTCAAATCAACTGCGCGTCCGGGAAGAAGCAGCCCGCAGCGGGCGGTCAATCGCAGTCCGCGACGAGCGGGCCGGCCACACCCGTCACAGCGGAGGTTCTGGTCGAAGCCTACAGGCGCAACGAAGCGACGGCCGATGGCGAGTACAAGGGCAAGACGCTCGCCGTCACGGGCAAGGTGGTGCGCAGCGGAAAGGATTACCTGAACAGGCTCTACGTGAATCTGAAAGCCGAAGACAATCCCATCATCGAAGTCCACTGCACGTACAACGACACGGAGGCGGATTCCATGTCGGCGCTGAAAGAGGGGCAGCCAGTAACTATCAGAGGAGTCTGCGAGGGAAAGCTCTCGACCTGGATCACGCTGAAAGATAGCGTAGTGCAGTAGGGAGGCTGTGCCATTCGCGAGCCCCCGGAGAACGAGCGATGAAAGCAGAAACGCTCAACTGCCCGACCTGCGGCGCCGCCGCCTCGACAGACAGCACGCGCTGCCTGTTCTGTGACGCGCGGCTTGCGACCGTGGCCTGCCCCAACTGCTTCGCGATGATGTTCATCGGGAGCAAGCACTGCTCGCGCTGCGGGGCGAAGGCAGCCGCGCGCGTGGAGTCCTCGGGGGAAGTCTCGCGCCGCTGCCCGAGTTGCCGCATCGAGATGGAGTCGGTCGCAGTCGGGAGCGCGAATTTGCGCGAGTGTGCGCGCTGCGCGGGCTTGTGGGTCGATGTCGAATCCTTCGAGCGAATCATTAACGAGCGCGAGGAGCAGTCGGCGACGCTCGGCGCGGCGTCACTCCTTCCAAAACATGCGGGTGGAGCCGCCGAGCCGAACAAGGTTCGCTACGTGCCGTGCCCCGTTTGCCAGCAGTTGATGAACCGCGTCAACTTCGCACGCTGCTCGGGCGTTGTCGTAGACGTTTGCAAAGGGCACGGCACCTGGTTCGACCGCGACGAGTTGCAGCAGATAGTAGAGTTCGTTCGCGGCGGCGGCCTCGAAGCCTCGCGCGCGCGTGAGAAGCGCGAGCTGGAAGAGGAGCGACAGCGGCTGCGCCAGGAACAACTCGCAGCCGCCATGCACAGCCAGCCTGCTATGAATATAGGCTACGGCGAAGAGAGGCATTCCGGCATCGCCTCCGCCGCCAGAGAATTGCTCAAACTGCTGATCGACTAAGACCGCGTGCCCGAAAGAGAGAGACGAAACACCTCCTCGCACCTCGTCAAAATTTTTACGCGGAACTTTCCGTCAACTAATGCGTGTCAACAGAGCGTCGGTGACAATCACGCTGCTACTGATAAGGGAAGCGCGGCCACCGGCTGGCGGGCACTATCCGACTTTGTTCACTTGAGGAGAGAAGTTCATGGCATCACAGAAAATTTATCGCATCATTCTGATTGCGACACTGATTATGACGGGGGCAGTGGCGGGCGGTTCAAACCGGGCACTGGCACAGACAGACCAGGCGACCGCGAAGAGTAAGTCCGACGACACGATGGGGCTTGAAGTCCAACTGCACCTGATCGTCGCGCGAAAAACGGCCGATGGAGAAGAGGAGAAACTCCCGCCGTCATTCGACCCCGTGGTCAAGCAGTTAAGGACAACTTTTAATTTCAAGAGCTACAGGCTGGCCACGACCTTGCTCAACCGCGTGCGTAACGGCGGAAGGCTCAGCCTGCGCTGGGTGGGAAGCCCGTTGCTCGCGCCGTCGGCGGCGACGACCTCGACGCCCGGCTTTAACGAATTCAACGTGCGTGCGGTCAAGCTTGTCCAGGACGACCAGGGGCATGATACGGTGCAGATGTACGACTTCAATTTCGGCGCGCGTATCCCCATTCAAATCTCCAGCATCGCCAGTACGGGCACGCCCGCGCCCGTCGTGCAGTACGAGACCACGGGCATCACCACGGACATCTCCATGCGCGAGGGCGAGCCAACCATCGTCGGCACGCTCAACGTCGGCCCCTCTGGCGACGCCCTGATTATCGTCGTCTCGGCCAAGAGACCCGCATCGCATTAAGACAATCTAAGTTCGGTGTCAGAGGAATTGTATCTGACGGCCCCGCCAGGGGCGGCATGACAATAGCCCAGGGCTTGAGCCCTGGGAACAGCA
>DATEMM010000076.1:0-7224 GCA_035275605.1 Pyrinomonadaceae bacterium | reverse complement strand
CATCCCCGACGGCATCCTACAGGCGCTTAAGGAGACGAACGATTACTACCTGCTGGCATGGCGACCCGAAAGCCAGGACGAGCGCGACGGGAAATCACGCATCAGGGTCAGCATCAAAAACCGGCCGGACCTTCGCGTGCGCCTGCGGCGCAACTATTACGTCCCGCCGCCCGCGCCGAAGAAGGAAGATAAAAAGAGCGCTACTCCCGCTTCCGGAACCGAACCGGCGGAGGCCGGGCTGGTCGCCGCGCTCGGGGCAGTCTACGCGCGGCGCGAGCTTCCCACGGCTCTTTCCGTCGGCTACCTGGACACGCCGGACCAGGGGCTGGTGCTCAAAGCCTCCATGCAACTCGACCGCGCGGCACTGGACCTAGCGGCCGGCGAGTCAGGCAAAGCGGAGCTGGACGTTCTGGGCGCGGCCATTGACGACCGCGGCATCATCGTCACTTTCAAACAGGTGCTGACCGTCACCCCGGACCCGCAGAATCAGCAGCCAATGGTCGTGTGGAATCAGCAGCTACGGCTCAAGCCTGGCCTCTACCAGGTGCGAGTCGCCGTGCGCGAGCGAGCGACGGGTCGCACCGGCAGCGCACAACAATGGATCGAGGTGCCGGACCTCTCAGGCGGGCGCTTTCAATTGAGCAGCCTCTTTCTGGGCGAGCGCAAAATGGCCGCGGCGGACGAGAAATTCGCCACCGCTCCCAGGCCCGTCATGGTTGACGTTGACCACCACTTCAAACGCTCCAGCGTGCTGCGCTTTCAAGCTTACGTCTACAACGCCGGGCGCGCAGGCGCAGCCACGCCGCCGGACGTTGAGATACAGGCGCGCGTCGTGCGCGACAACCGCACGCTTCTCAGCACAGCCCCGGCGAAAGTGCCCGCCGACACCACGAAAGACCTGACGCGCCTCCCGTACTGGGCCGAAATCCCGCTCGAACAGTTGGCCCCCGGCCGATACTCGCTCCAGGTTACGGCGACCGACAGAAGGTCTAAAACGGTCGTCTCCGAGCGTGCCAGTTTCATCGTCGAGTAGCTCAAGGGGAAACTAAATAAGAGAGGCGGCGAGATAGGATTTGATTCTCCATCTCGCCGCCTCTCTCATTTGGCCGGTTGATTTTTAGCCTCCCAGCCTACCCCGCGACTTCCTCCAGAGCGGCCACCTCGCTCGAAGGCTCGACCAGCGAGGCGCTGGTGACCTTGTCGCCGCCGTCTGTCTTGATGAGGCGAACGCCAGAAGCCGAGCGCCCGGTCTTGCGTATGCTGTCGGCCTCAATGCGTATGAGCTTGCCCTGCTGCGTAATGATCATGATCTCCGACTCTTCCTCGACGGGGAAGACGGCGACCACCTTGCCGGTCTTGTCGGTCGTCTTCATGTTGATGACCCCCTTGCCGCCGCGCGATTGCAGGCGGTAGGTGGTGATCGGAGTCTGCTTGCCGAAACCCTGCTCGGAGACCGAGAGCATTCTCTCGGCATCGTTCGAGGAGACGGCGCAGAGCGCTACAACGTAGTCGTCTTTCCTCAGGTCTATGCCGCGCACGCCGCGCGTGGCGCGACCCATCGGGCGCACCTGCTCTTCGTCGAACCGGATAGCCAGCCCGTTGTGCGTGGCGATGAAAATGCGCTTCGTGCCGTCGGTCAAGACCACGTCCAGCAGTTCGTCGCTGTCGTCAATGTTGATGGCGACGATGCCGTTTGAGCGTATGTTCTGGAAGTCCGCGAGGCTCGTCTTCTTGATGACGCCTTTGCGTGTCACCATCACGACATGGCGACCCTCGGAGAAGTTCCGCACGGGCACTACGCCCGCGAGCTTCCTTGATGATGGAAGGCTGATGAGATTGACGATGGCCTTGCCACGGGCCGAGGCCGCGGCGTCCGGCACCTCGTGCACCTTGAGCTTGTAGACCTGCCCGTCGTCCGTGAAGACCATCAGGTAGGCGTGCGTCGAAGCGATGAAAAGGTGCTCTACGAAGTCGCCGTTCTTACCCGTAGAAGCGCCGAACCTGCCTTTTCCGCCGCGCCCCTGCCGTTGGTACGTGGTGATGGGCGTGCGCTTGATGTAGCCGCTGTTGGTGACGGTAATCGCCACGTCCTCGTCCGCGATCAAGTCCTCTATGGAGAGCTCGACGCCCTCTTCCACTATCTCCGTGCGGCGCTCGTCGCCGAAATCACGCTTGACCTCTTCCAGCTCCTTGATGATGACGCGGCGCAGGCTGCTCTCGTTGGCGAGAATCTCTTCAAGCTCCGCGATGAGCTTGATGATGCCCTCGTACTCGTCAATGATCTTCTGCCGTTCGAGCGCGGAGAGCCTTCTGAGCTGCAAGTCCAGAATGGCCTGCGCCTGCAATTCAGAGAACTCCAGCCGCTTGATGGCCTTCTGAAGCTTGCCGATGTAACCGGCGAGCGTCAGGTCGCCGGGGACGCCCTTCCACTGCTTGACCCCGGACATAGTCTTCATGTCGCCGGTCAGCCACTGGCGCGCCTCGTCAACCGAACTGGCGTTGCGGATCAGGGTGACGATGTAGTCGAGCGCGTCAATCGCCTTGGTCAAACCTTCGAGGATGTGTGCGCGTGCGCGCGCCTTCCTCAGCTCGTACTCGGTCCTCCGGCGCACGACCTCGCGCCTGAAATCTATGAAGGCTTCAAGCATCTGCTTGAGGTTGAGGACGCGCGGCTGGCCGTTGACGATGGCCAGGTTGATGACGCCGAAGCTGGACTGCATGGGCGTCAGCTTGTAGAGCTTGTTGAGAATGACCTGCGGCACGGCGTCGCGCTTGAGTTCGACGACGATGCGCATGCCGTCGCGGTCAGACTCGTCGCGCAAATCCGCCACACCTTCGAGCTTCTTTTCATTAACCAGCTCGGCGATGCGCTCGATGAGGCGCGCCTTGTTGACCTGGAAGGGAATCTCCGTGATGACGATGGCGTCGCGCTCCTGCGTGCCGCGCCCGATGCGGTCGATGCCTGCGCGCGCGCGCATCTGGATCACGCCACGTCCGGTCATGTAGGACCGCTTCAACTCCTCGCCGCCGTAGATGAAGCCGCCGGTCGGGAAATCCGGGCCGGTGACTATCTTCGTCAGGTCCTTGATGTCCGTGTTCGGTTTGCGGATGAGGGCGATGGTCGCATCTATGACTTCCGTCAGGTTGTGCGGCGGAATCTTGGTGGCCATGCCGACGGCGATGCCGTCAGAGCCGTTGACTAAAAGGTTCGGGATGCGCGTCGGCAAAACGGACGGCTCGCTCAGGGACTCGTCGTAGTTCGGCTGAAAGTCAACCGTCTCCTTTTCGATGTCGGCCAAGACTTCGGACGAAAGACGCGCCATGCGCACTTCCGTGTAACGCATGGCGGCGGCCGCGTCGCCGTCAACCGAGCCGAAGTTGCCTTGGCCGTCGATGAGCGGGTAGCGCATCGAGAAGTCCTGTGCCAGGCGGACGATGGTGTCGTAAACGGCCGTGTCGCCGTGCGGGTGATACTTACCGATCACGTCGCCGACCACGCGGGCGCTCTTCTTGTAAGCTTTGTTATACTGGTTTCCTAATTCGCTCATCGCCCAGAGCACGCGGCGGTGCACTGGCTTGAGCCCGTCGCGCACGTCCGGGAGGGCTCGGCCGATGATGACGGACATGGCGTAGTCCAGGTAGGAGCGCCGCATCTCGTCTTCGATGTTGATATAATTTTTCTCTGCCGTAGTTTCCATTCAATAGACCTTTCCGGTACAATCCGCACCCTTGCTTGCGGGCAGATGTGCGGCTCGCTGCGACGCCCGAAATCGGTCCGGACGTCACTAAATTTGTCTCGTCGTTTCGAGGATTCCGGTACTCGTTTGGCGCGCCACCGAGCGCGGGTTTGAAGTACAATATATTGTACCCGGAAAAGAATGGTTTGGCAAACGTCCGCCGAGCGAAAAAGCCAATAAAAATCGGGGTTTTAGCGCGTTTTCGAGCGCCCGCGAGGGGGCCTTTCGGGGGCGCAATATTTTGGGCTCTGAGGGTGGCGCGCTCCCCGGTTGCGGAGCGCCGGAACGGGGTATGAAATTCGACGGAAAATCGCGGCGCAGGCGTGAGCGCCTGGAGTTGAGCCTGCCGGTGCGCGTCTACGGGCGCGAGAGCGAAGATCACGAGTGGGTGGAGAAATCCCGGTTAATTGACGTGACCCCGTTCGGCGCGCGTTTCAGCCTCTCAAGGCCGGCTGAACCAGGGAGGCTCCTGCACCTGACGATGCCGATGCCGCGCCCGCTGCGCAGCTTCGACCACGTGGAGGACCCGTACCGCGTCTGGACGCTGGTGCGTAATCTCAAGCCGGTGGAAACATCCGGCGCGTTGCGCTACGAGGTCGGGGTCGCCTTCATAGGCAAGCATGCGCCCGCAAGTTACGAGAAAGACCCAGCGACCCGCTACGAGGTCGCGGCTTCTGTAACGGAGAGCGGGCTGTGGCTCATCTCCGAGCGGCAAGAGGCGCGACAGGCGGATGCGGCTGGACAGCACCGGCCGGAGACGCGTCATCAGATGCCCATCGAAGTGACCATCGAGGTGCTGGACGAAAAGGGCCAGGTCTCGGCCACGGAGACGACCGTGACGGAGAACATCAGCCGACGCGGCGCGGCCGTCTTCACCACGCTGGAGCTGACGCGCGGGCGGCTGGTGCGCGTGACGAGCGCTCAGTATCAGGTCTCTGTCGTCGCGGCGGTGCGCGCGCGACGCACAGGGCCGGACAAAGTGCCGCGCCTACACCTGGAGTTCGTGGACCGGCAGTGGCCGCTCGAAGGCATAGAGTAAGGCCGTAGGTTTTAAGGAGCGAGCTTGTGAAGAGTTTTAGAATCGTCCTGTCATGCGGCGTGGCCGTCCTCCTATCCTCAATGATGGCCTTCGCGCAAGGTAGCCCTACGCCCACTGTCACACAGGGCAATGGTCCGGGGCCGCCGCCCGAGATGGAGGCGGCCGAGCCGATTGATTCGACGTTTGTGCCAGTCATCGAGAGCCGGGCGGAGGCGTTGAAGGTTTTGAGCGCCACGCGCCGCGGCAATAATGTGCGCATCATGCTCAAGAACGTCAGCGCCAAAAACATCTGCGGCTTTCGCATGTCTTATTATCAGGGCGGGGCGGCCATCCTCTTCTCCTTCGTCATGGGAGAAGGCCACCAGGCCATCGCCCCCGGAGAAGTCTATAAGTACGATCACTCCTTAGCCGCCCATCCTTTCATCGCGCGCCAGCCCCTGACCTTCCAGGCGGTCCTGTTTGAAGACGGGACGGGCGACGGCGAAGCCGACAAGGTGAAGCCCCTGCAAGACCTCTTCACGGCCAGTAGGCGTGAACTGGAGAGTACCGTCCGTTTCCTTGAGGCGACGATTGATGCGCCAAACGTCGAAACCTTCGAAGCGCTGGACGAGTTGGAAAAACAGCTCTCCGAGATTAAAGATTTTACGGAGGGACTTTCGCTGGCCAGCCTGGCGGGCGTAACCTTACCTTCCTGGAAAGCGACTGCCCTGCACTTCGTGGAGGAGATGAAACGCATGCGGCGGGAGGGCACGGAAGTTCGGGTGCAGGAGGAGCTGAGCAAAATCAGGGACGAATTCCGAAAGAGCCTCGCCAGATACCCGAGCGACGCCGGGCAAGCCTCTAGTCGATGAACTAAAGAGTCATGAGTCAGCGGAAAAATATAGTAATCCCGCGTGAGGTGCTGCTCGTGGAGATAGAGCGGCGCTGCCGTGACGAGAAGTGCAACGGGCGAACGCGCGTCGGGTTGACGAAAGAAGAGGCGCGCCTCTACTGTGGCTTTGAGTGCGAACATTGCGGCGAGAAATGGGAAGACGCGCTCACGGAACGCGACGTGCCGGAGTGGTGGGAGGAATTGACCATCACGGGCCTCTACTCACTGCGCGAGAGCAGGCGGGGCGGGGCAGACAATTCGAGCGAGGTGGTAGAAAGGATGAGCGATAACTACCGGCGCGAGCTTGGGCGCGGGGGCGAGGGAGAGGATTCGATTTGAGCGAGAGCAGTCCGAACGTGGCCCCGCACGAGCGCGCAAGCGCAGCGCAGGCGGAACCCTTCGTCCTCCCCCAACGGGTGATTGACGTTATACGCGCCTGCCTCCACGCGCTCTCGCGCATCTTCTGGCGCGTCAGCTACAGAGGAGTAGAGAACATCCCGCAGACGGGCGGCGTCATCATCGCCTCCAATCACCAGACCTATCTCGATCCGATATGGATGTCTTTGCCCGTCAAGCGCCCCATACGCTACCTCGCCTGGAGCGAGAGTTTCGAGTGGCCGATTGTCGGGAAGGTGATAACGCTATTGGGGGCCTGGCCCATTCAGATCAAGAAGGCCGACCGGACTGCCATCCGGCGCTCAAGGCAATGGTTGAAGAGCGGGGGCGCGGTCGTCATCTTCCCGGAGGGCGGGCGGTGTCTGCCGGATGGCGAGTTGCTCAAGTTCGAGGCGGGCGCGGCGCGTATGGCCTTAGAAGCGAACGTCCCCATCCTGCCGATTACGATTCGCGGCGGGCACCGCGTCTGGCCGAAGGGCTACCGCCTGCCGCGCTTTTTCCGTAAAGTCGAGCTGGTCTTTCACCCGCTCCAGTACATAGAGATGCGCGAAGGCGAGGACGCGCGCCAGTCTGCGCGCAGGGAAACAGAGCGCCTGGCCGCAACTATCCGCTCGGAACTTTAAGGAAGACTAGACGGGGCGGCGATGAAGAAAAGGCGTCTCTTCCTGAGCGCCAGGTTTCACGGGTAGATCGGTCGTCGTTGCTGCTGCTGTTGTTGTTGACGACGCCGCTCGCGCTCCTGCCTGAGAATATTCATCCTTCTCTCTTGTACGGCCCGCCGCGTCTCCATCGCCGCGCGTTTTCTCTCGGCGGCGTCGCGAATCATCTCCTCGAACTCAGGGGTTCCTGGGAGCGGCGGGCGGCCCGCGCGTCTGGGCGGCAATGGCCTCTCGTTTGGTTCTGGCGGCTCAGGCGTTTCCGTGTCGGTGACGACAACATCCGGCTCCTCTGCCTCCTGCCGGGCGTTTTGCCCGCTGCCTTTCGGCGTCTTGGCGTGCGGGTCGGACTTGCGAATTATCACCACCTGCGGGTCTTCAGTGGCCGGCGCGGCCTCCTTCCCGATTCCTACTGCCTCCTGGCCATTCTGATTGCCCGCATCATTGGGCTGCGGAGTCGGAGCGGCGCTCTGCACGGCTTCGTTAGTTGAAGGCGCGGGTGAAGGCGTGCGCGTGAACGTGTAG
>DATEMM010000075.1:0-8450 GCA_035275605.1 Pyrinomonadaceae bacterium | reverse complement strand
GCACCGCGAGGAGGCGCGCAACTACCTCTCGCAGCTCGTCAACGAGCATCCAGATAGCCCCTTCAGCAAACAGGCCCAGGACGCCCTGCGCGACCTCGGCGGGGTCTTGCCGAAAAGCAGTGGTCAGTAGACAGTGGTCGGTGGTCGGTGGTCAGTGGCCAGTTAAAAGCTAATGCCTTTAACTGGCCACTGACCACTGACCACTGTTCACTAATCAACACAGGAGTGATTAGAAAATATGTCTTTGCTGGTAGTCGGATCGGTGGCGTTTGATGCGGTCGAGACGCCGTTTGGCAAACGTGACAGGATGTTGGGCGGGTCTGCCGCGCACTTCTCCATCTCTGCGAGCTATTTCACGGACGTGCGCGTGGTCGGCGTCGTCGGCGGCGATTTCACGCCAGAGGATGAGGAACCCCTCAAACGGCACCGCGTTGATTTAACCGACCTGGAGCGCATCCCCGACGGTAAGACCTTCCGCTGGCAAGGGCGCTACAAGTACGACCTGAACGTCGCGGAGACGCTGGACACCCAGCTCAACGTCTTCGCCGACTTCAAGCCGAAGCTCTCGGATGCAGCTAAACGCTCGCGCCTGGTCTTCCTCGGCAACATCCAGCCGGACTTGCAGCGCGAGGTGCGCGAACAAGTGAAGGGGGCCGAGCTGGTCGCGCTCGACACTATGAACCTGTGGATCGAGCACACGCGCGACGCTCTGCTCGAAGCCATCAAGGGCGTCAACGTCGTCATCATCAACGACGCGGAGGCCCGCCAGCTCTCGGGCGAGCCGAACCTGATTAAAGCGGCTCGGCAAATTCTGTCCTGGGGGCCGCAGGCCCTGATCGTCAAGCGCGGCGAGTACGGTGCGGCGCTCTTTACCCCCGAAACCTATTTTGCGATTCCGGCCTACCCCCTTGAATCGGTCTTCGACCCGACGGGCGCGGGCGACACGTTCGCGGGCGGCTTCATGGGCTACATGGCGAGCCAGGAGCAATTGAACGAGGCGGCGATGCGGCGCGCCATGATCTTCGGCTCGGTGATGGCCTCCTTCAACGTCGAGGAATTTGGCACAGAGCGCGTGCAGCGACTGACGCAGGACGAAATCAACGAGCGTTTCCGAGCCTTCAAGCAGATGACGAGCTTCGACGAGATACCTTTCGAGCGCGCCGTCCAGGTCACACAGTAAGAGCGTTGATAAGTCACAAGTGATAGGATAAACTCTCCTTCTTATCACCCGTCACTGACGACTTATCACCTGGGGGAATCTATGTTCTGTCCTGTTTGCGAGTCTGAATACGAAGCTGGGATAACGCATTGCCCGGACGACAACACGGAGCTGGTCGAACAGCTAACGCCCGAGAACACCGTGCGCGATCACAGCGAGGCGCGTTTCGTGCCGCTGCATAACGTCGGGTCGCCCGCCGAGGCCGAGATGGTCAACGACCTGCTGGTGCAAAACGGCATCCGCTCCGCCGTGCAGTCCGGGGGCATGGACGCCTTCTCGCCGCTCCTTTCAGCCACTTCGCCCGGCGCGATGGTGCTGGTGGACGAGCGCGACCTGGACAAAGCACAGGAAATCTACAACGCCTTCTTCGGGAAAGACACGACCCCCCTGACCGGCACGACGATTGAAGAGGACGAGGAAGCACGCGCCGAGGACGAGGACGAGGGCGGAGCCGACGAAGCAGAGGCTTGATAGAGATCGATTTGCCCTGCCGCACTTCCTCAGCCCGGCAAACCTTCACCTGTAGTTTATGACCGACCGGACGGCAGAAGCGATTGTGGTCTTGATGACGGCCGGGAGTCGCGAAGAGGCCGCGCGGCTGGCGGACCTCCTGGTGGTCGCGCGCCTGGCGGCCTGCGTGCAGATTCTTCCTGAGATTGAATCAATCTACCACTGGGAGGGAAAGGTCGAGCGCGCGGCCGAAATCCTGCTCCTGGCCAAAACCACTCAGTCGAATTTCGCGGCGCTCGAAGCCGCCGTTCGCTCGCTACACACCTACGAGACGCCGGAAATCGTCGCGCTGCCAGTAACGGCCGGCTCCGCTCCCTACCTCGAATGGCTGGCCGGCAACGTCATCCCACAAAGCAAAGACGACCAACAGGAGGCGACAGCCTCCGCGAATAATGCGGAAGCGAGCGACTGAGCTGAAGCCGTCTTAACCCGCGTACTCGTCAGAGACCATCTTGTCCAGTTTGCGCAGCGAGTCCTGGCTGTTGACGACTATCTCGACGGCCTCTGCCGGCGAATCCGTGAGGTGCAGCAGGTGTAGGTCGCTGTCGCTGATTTTGCCTTCTTCGAGCATCAACCCTTTCACCCACTCCATCATCCCGCCCCAGTAGGCCGAGCCGAAAAGCACCACTGGAAAGTTCTTGATCTTTCGCGTCTGGATGAGCGTGAGCGCCTCGAAGAGTTCGTCGAGTGTGCCAAAACCGCCAGGAAAGATGATGAAGGCCGTGCTGTATTTGACGAACATAGTCTTGCGCACGAAGAAGTATTTGAAGGTGAGTGAGCGCGTCAGGTAAGGGTTGGGCCGCTGCTCGAAGGGCAGCTCGATGTTGCAGCCGATGGAGAGACCACCCGCCTCGAACGCGCCGCGATTGGCCGCCTCCATGATGCCTGGGCCGCCGCCGGTAATCACGGCGAAGCCTGCGTGGGCCAGCAGCGCTGCCGTCTCCTGCGCTGCGCGGTACTGCTCCGTGTCGGGGTTCGTGCGCGCCGAACCGAAGATGGAGACGCCGCGCGTGACCGTGGCCAGGTTGTCGAAGCCCTCGACGAACTCGCCCATGATGCGGAAGACGCGCCAGGTGTCCGTGTGCGTGAACTCGTCCTGCTTCGGGGTTTCGAGCAGTTGCTCGTCCTGCGTCAGCCCCGACAGGGGGCGGTTCAGATTTTCTGTGTCAATCATAAAAGTCTGGAGTCTCAGAGTCTGGAGTCTCAGAGTCTGGAGTCAAAGACAGATTATTGATTTTTGACTCCAGACTCCAGACTTCAGACTCTCTAGACTGTCCTATATCGCCATGATGTTGTAGCCGCAATCGACGTGTATGACCTCTCCCGTAATACCTGACGAGAGGGGGCTGCAAAGGAAGAGGGCACAGTTGCCGACCTCGCGCGCCTCCACGTTTCGCCCCAGCGGCGCGCGCTCCGCGTGGTGCTTGAGCATCGAGCTCAGGTTGGAGACGCCGCGCGCCGAGAGCGTGTTGAGCGGCCCGGCGCTGATCGCGTTGACGCGAATCCCGCGCTTGCCCACATCCGCAGCAAGGTAGCGCGTGCTCGCCTCCAGCGCCGCCTTGGCCACGCCCATCACGTTGTAATTTGGCACAACCTTCTCCGCGCCGTAGTAGGTCATGGAGACGATGCTTCCACCGTCAGTCATCAGGGGCGCGGCGGCGCGCGCGAGCGAGGTCAGGGAATAGGCGCTCACCTCCAGCGCGGTGAGGAAGCCGTCGCGCGTGGTGTCCAGAAATTCGCCCTCAAGCTCTTCCTTCGGGGCGTAGGCGACGCTATGAATCAGAAAGTCCAGCCGCCCGAACTCCTCACCGACGCGGCGGAAAGCTGCCTCCACCTCATCCGGCTTCGTCACGTCGCAGGGCAGGACGAGCGAGCCAGCCATGTCGGCCGTCAAACTCTCGACATTCTCTTTGAGGCGCTCGCCCTGGTAGGTGAAAGCCAGGCGCGCGCCCGCCTCAGACAAAGCCTGCGCCGTCGCCCAGGCGATTGAGCGTTTGTTGGCGACGCCGAAAATGATGCCGAACTTGTTTTGGAGCATGGGGAGTGTCCCTTCTATGCCAGATAGGGAATGATTTGAAAGCTTTCAGACAACTTCGGGTGCGGGCGGCGCGGACGCCTGGTGCCGCCTTTGTGCCTGTTTAAGAACTGGCACAGACTGAGCCGCCTCTCCTGTTCGCGCCGGCGCCGGACGTCCCCCTCGTTCGAGAGGTGAACTCCGCCGCATGGCTTACAAGAGAACTCAGGCCGCCGCGCTCTGTGGCTCGCCCGTCATCAGCGCCTTATATTCGCCGCTCTCGACCCACTTCAGGATTTCCGAAACGCGCCAGACCGGGAAGGGGTGCGACATCCCAGAAGAGATGATGTCGGCCCAGAAACGGTCGAGCGCCTTCTCGTCGTAATTCTTCTGGAAGTCGCGCGCCTGCTCAAGAAACTGTTCGTAATCGACTTTCGATGCGTAGGTTCCCCCGGAGAGTTTCATCATCGTGCGCCCGATGACGTGTGGGTCCTGCGTCACGAGCAGGGCCGCGCGGTCACAGGAGAGTTCCGCGCGCCGCGCCCAGGCCAGGAGCGCCGAGCGCATCGTCATAGAGAGCAGCTCCAGCGCGATCTTCGCAATCGGGGTCGCGGCGAGCGCGGCGTTCGCCAGCAGCTCCAGCAGGCGCGCGGCCGTTAGGTAGAGCACGTGCTCGGCGTGAATGTGGCCGACCTCGTGTGCGACGACCGCCAGCACTTCCTCGTCCGTCAGGCGCTCTATCAAGGAAGAGTGCAGGACGATGACGGGGCGCTCCACCCCGCCCGTGAAGGCGTTGACGATGGGCGACTGTTGGACGAAGAGCTCCGGCATGTCTACGCCGAGCGTGGTGCAGGCGACTTGCAGCTTGGCGTGCAGGTCCGGGCACTGCTTGGGCGTGACCTTGACGGCGCTGGCCGTGAAGATGACGCGGATGGCCGATTCGCCCGTGACCGCGAGCAGCTTTTTCAGCGCCGAATCAATGCCGGGAATCGCGCGCAGGGCGGCCAGGGCGCGGCTGTCCGCCGGGTGTATGTAATCGTGCTTGTTCAGGTCGGCGAATTTCTTGTGCGGCTCGTCGGACAGGGGCAGGCGGCAGCGCCCGCACTTGGCCGCTCCGCCTTCGACGCGCGCCTTGTTGCGCTGGCCGCAGTAGCGGCAGCGGATTGACTCTCCGTTATTTTCCGCCTGGGCGGACTCGTTCTCTGACATCTCTTCGGTTCCTTCTTTGAAAGCTCTGGTCAAGAGCGCCCGCCGGGAAGACTGAAACGCGAAAGGGGCCGCTCGTGGCGAAGAATTATAAGGAAGCAGTCAGCAATCAGCAACGGAAGGCAGTGGTCAGTGGTCAGTGGTCGGTGGTCAGTCATTGAGTGTTAGTTATGTGCCGCGCTAGCGGCCGTCTGAATTTAGCCCGGCCTTGAAAGGCCGGGTACACAATCGCCATCCAGGATGCGTCGCGTCAGCGACGCATGAACGAAAGGGCCGCATTGATTCACGCGTCGCTGACGCAACGCTCTCGGTTTATCGTTTCGCTTCCCGGCCTTGAAAGGCCGGGCTAAACTCAACGTGCCGCTACGCGGCAATTAACGGAATACTCAATCACTGGCCACTGACCACTGACCACTGACCACTAATGCTTGAAGTGTCGTATGCCTGTGAAGACCATCGCCAGGTTGTGCTCGTTGGCGGCGTCAATCACTTCCTGGTCGCGGACGGAGCCGCCGGGCTGTATGACTGCGGTGATACCGTGGCGCGCGGCTTCGTCCAGGCCGTCGCGGAAAGGGAAGAAGGCGTCGGAGGCTAGGACGGAGCCCTCTATAGGAAGTTGCGCGCGGGTCGCCCCGATCTTGACGGAATCAACGCGGGACATCTGGCCCGCGCCAACGCCGACGGTCTGCCCGTCCCGCGCATAGACGATGGCGTTGGACTTGGTGTGCTTGCAAACCGTCCAGGCGAAAAGGAGCGCCCGTATCTCTTCCTCGCTCGGGGCACGCCTGGTCACGACCTTCAAGTCTTCGCGCGACAGACGGTGCGTGTCACGCGTCTGGACGAGCATTCCGCCGGTGATGGTCTTGTACTCCAGCCCTTCCGTGCGGACGGGTTCGCCGGAGCGCAGGATGCGTAAGTTCTTTTTCGCACGCAGGACTTCAAGAGCGGCCTCGTCGTAACGGGGCGCGATGACGACCTCCGTAAAAATCTCGGTCAAGGCCCGAGCCGCCTTTTCATCAACAGGCTGATTAAAGGCCACGATGCCGCCGAAAGCAGAGACGGGGTCTGTGGCCAGCGCGCGCCTGTAGGCTTCTTCCGGAGACGCGCCAGCGCCGACGCCTGCCGGGTTCATGTGCTTGATAATGGCGCACGCCGTCGCGTCGAAATCGCAGACGAGTTGCCAGGCGGCGTCGGCGTCAATGTAGTTGTTGAAGGACATCTCCTTGCCGCCGAGCAACTCTGCGTGGGCGACGCCACCGCCGGCCTGAAGTTCGTAAAGCGCGGCCACCTGGTGCGGGTTCTCGCCGTAGCGCAGGTCCGAGACCTTCTCCAGCGAAAGCTTGAAGGAGTCAATCTCACCCAACGGCACGTCCTCCCACTCGTCTTCATCGGCCAGAGCTTCTGCCCACTGCTCTATGGTTTCCGGCAACAACTTTTCTGAGAGATAAGAATGGACGTAGAGGTCGTAGGTCGAAGTCCGCGTGAATGCCTCGACGGCCAATCTCCCGCGCCTGTCTAGAGTCAGCGCGCCGTCCGCTTCGTTCATCTCTTCGATGATGGAATGGTAAGCGGAAGGCGAGACGACGACGGCGACGTCCTTGAAGTTCTTAGCTGCCGAGCGGATCATCGCCGGGCCGCCGATGTCTATCTGTTCGATGGCCTCTTCGAGCGTCACGCCCTCGCGGGCAATCGTCTCTTCGAACGGGTAGAGGTTGACGACGACCATGTCAATCGGCTCGATGCCGTGCTCCTGCATGGCCGCAAGATGCTCTGCGTTGTCCCTGAGGGCGAGCAGCCCGCCGTGAATGCGCGGGTGCAGGGTCTTGACGCGGCCGTCCATCATCTCCGGAAAGCCCGTCACGTCCGCTATCTCACGCACTTCGAGCCCGGCTTCGCGCAGGGCCTTCGCCGTTCCGCCCGTGCTAATCAACTCGACGTCGAAGCGGCGTAGCTCGCGCGCGAATTCAATCAGTCCGGTCTTGTCGGACACGCTGAGCAGCGCGCGTCGAATCTTTCGTAATCCTTCACTCATCGCTCGTTTAATTTGTATTCCTCCCGCAGGGCGCGAACACGCAGCTTGCGTCCGGCCTCCGCGTTCAGGCTAATCTCTATACGGTGAAAGTCGCTGGCGCGCGCCGCGTCGTCCGGGTAGTAGCCGAGCAGGTATTGTCCCTGCAAATCTTCCTCAATCGCCCGGAAGACCGGCGAAATGTCCGGCGTCGCTTGCCCGTCCAGCGCGGAGTTGACGTCGCCGACCAGAAAGTAGCGGCCGCCTGTCTTTTCGGCCAGGTCACGAAAGCCTTTGGAGGCTGGACGCACGGCCAGTTTTCCGTCGCGCGGCGCGTAAAGCGGCAGATGAATAACGTAGATGGAAACATTCTGGGCGCGCGCGGCGCGGATGACGTCCGCCGCGCGTGAGACGCTCGCAGTATCCAGCCCGTCGCTGATTAGAATCAGGATGCGCCGCTCGGTCGGAGTCTCTTTCTCCGCGGCATAGGCCCGAAGGAGCGCGGCCGTCGCGTCGAAGATGGCCGTCCGGCGGCTGGCTGGGAGGCGGGCGGTAAAAGCCGGCTGCGCTCTGGCTGTGTCGGTCGTAAACGGGACGGCGAGGTCTGCCCTTTCTCCGAAGTGCAGGACGGCGACGCGCGAGCCCGGTCCGAAGCGAGAGAAGAGTTGAAGGGCGGCCGCGCGCTGCTGTGCCACAATTTCGCGAACGCTGCCCGAAGCGTCCAGGGCAAAGGCCAGGGCGACGTGCTCGGTCCCGGCGGCGAAGAAGGAGAGTTCGACCGGGCGGCCGTTATCCAGGACAGAGAAGTCCGCCTGCTTAAGACCGCGGACGCTGCGGCCGCGCGCGTCCGTAACCAGGGCCGGAACTGTGACGAGGTCAGTGCGGACGCGCAAGACTTCGTCGGGCGCTGCCTCATCCTGTGCCAGGACGCTGATCGAGGCGCAGTGAAACAGGGAAGCCAGAAGAAGGGAGACGCAGGTTAATGAGCGTAAACTCCTGCGCGCGGAATTGTTCTGGAGCGTGTGCGAACGGTGCGCTTCGGGGTCGAGGATCATGCGGCGCTTAAATCCGAGCTAAAACAGGAAGCGCCAGAAGAAGAGGACGCTCAAGAGAAGGATGAGCGTGATGACGATAATCTTGACCAGGCTCATAATCGTTTCCTCGTAGGCTTAGGGCGGCAAGCGCCACTGGCGGCCATAGGCAGGTCGGACGAGCCTCATTCTAGTGTCGCGCGTTTGAGTCTGTCAACGCGCGCAAGGTTTCGTCCCCCCTTGGCCTCATAAGCTCCAAAACAATTACGCCGGGCGAAATATCAAGGTTCCACGAAAGAGAGTGAAGGCCGAGGGCTTGGACTCCATCGGCCGCTCCTTTGGCTGCGGAAAGAATTAACAGGGATCGATAGGATGAACAGGATAAGCATGAAAAACCTGAGATTTGAAATCTCAAATCTCAGATTTGGAACCTCAAATGTTTCTTTATCCTGACAATCTCTG
>DATEMM010000074.1:0-5401 GCA_035275605.1 Pyrinomonadaceae bacterium | reverse complement strand
CTACCACTGACCACTATTCACGGAGATTTGTTGTGTTAGAGATCAGAGATTTGCATGCGACCGTTGACGGCAATGAAATCCTGAAGGGGATTAACCTGACGGTCAAGCGGGGCGAGGTTCACGCCATCATGGGGCCGAACGGGTCTGGTAAGTCCACGCTCGCTAAAGTGCTCGCGGGCCACCCGGCCTACGAGGTGACGAAGGGCGAAGTGCTCTTCGAGGGGAAGAATTTGCTGGAGCTAGCGCCCGACGAGCGCGCGCGCGAAGGCGTCTTCCTGGCGTTTCAGTATCCGATTGAAGTTCCGGGCGTGTCGAACGCACAGTTCCTGCGCCTCGCCTACAACGAGAAGCGCAAGCATCTCGGCGAGGAAGAACTGGACCCGCTCGAATTCAAGGACCTGTTGAAAGAGCGCGCCCAGATTGTCGAGATGGACGCGAGCTTCATGTCTAGGGCCGTCAACGAGGGCTTCTCAGGCGGCGAGAAGAAGCGCAACGAGATTTTGCAGATGGCCGTGCTGGAGCCGAAGCTCGCCGTTCTGGACGAGACGGATTCCGGCCTGGACATAGACGCCCTGCGCATAGTCGCCGGGGGCGTCAACAAGCTACAGACTTCCGACAACGCGATTATCCTTGTCACGCACTACCAGCGGCTGCTCAACTACATTGTGCCCGACTACGTGCACGTGCTCGCAGGCGGGCGCATCGTTCGTGAGGGTGGTAAGGAGCTGGCGCTGGAGCTGGAAGAGAAGGGTTACGACTGGATTAAAGCGCACGCGGCCGGGGGCAGCTCCGCGACCGCCTCGCCGCAGGTAAGCTGAAGAGATGGTGTCTCAAATCGTTAAAGAAGAGAGCGTGTACGCGTCGCATTTCCGCGCGCTGCGGGAAGAGTCTGGCACAAAATTGCCCTTCTGGGTCGAGCGCCTGAGGGAGCGAGCGTTCGCTCGCTTTGAAGAGTTGGGTTTCCCGACAGTCGCCAGAGAAGAGTGGAAATACACGAACGTCGCCGAGATCGCGAAGACGAAGTTCGAGCCTGCCTTCAAAAGCCAGGATGCCGCGCCCGCGCCGGACGCCGAGGCGTTACGAGCCTTCACTTACGAGGAGGCGCAGAGGAGCCGTCTGGTCTTCGTCAACGGCCTTTACCGCCCGGAGCTTTCGTCAACCGAGGCGCTGCCCGCGGGCGTCGTCGCGCTCGATCTGGCGGCGGCCCTGCGCGATGAAAAATACGTGGACATCTTGCGCTCGCATCTGGCCCGCGTCGCCGATTTTAACGAAAACGCCTTCACGGCACTGAACACGGCTTTCATAGAAAGCGGCGCTTTCATTCTTATCCCACAGGATGCTGAGGTCGCATCGCCGCTGCACCTGCTTTTCCTGTCAGATGGGAAGAAGGAGGCCGTCGCGACGTTCCCGCGCGTGCTGGTGGTCGCGGGGCGCGGTTCGTCCGCAACACTAATCGAGAGTTACGCGAGCCTTCGTGAGGACGTTTATCTCACCAACGCGGTCGTCGAGCTTTCTTTGGACGAAGGAGCGCGGCTCAGTTATTACAAAGTGCAGCGAGAAAGCGCCGGGGCCTTCCACGTCGCGATGACGCAGGCCGCTCTCTCCCGCGACAGCAGTTTCAATTCGACGACCGTCACGCTCGGCGCGCGGCTTTCGCGTCACGACATCAACGTCACGCTCGACGCTGAGGGCGCCGAATGCTGGGTCGATGGGCTGTACCTCGTCGGGGCCGGGCAGCACACGGACACGCACTCCCTGATAGACCACAGGCGGCCACACACGACCAGTCACCAGCTCTACAAGGGCATCCTCGACGGCAAGTCGCGCGCGGTCTTCAACGGCAAGGTCTTCGTGCGCGAGGGCGCGCAAGCTACGGACGCGCAGCAGACGAACAGGAACCTGCTTCTCTCGAACGAGGCGCGCGTGGACACCAAGCCGCAACTGGAAATTTTCGCGGACGACGTCAAGTGCGCGCACGGCGCGACCGTCGGGCAGCTCGAAGACGAAGAGCTATTCTACCTGGCGAGCCGGGGCTTGAGCGTCGAGATCGCGCGCAACCTTTTGACCTACGGATTCGCCGAAGAGGTGATTGGGAAGATCGGGATTGAATCAATCAAGGCGGAGTTGGACGGAGTGGTCTTGAACCGGCTTCATTCCGACCTGGAAGCTTAAAAGTTTATGAGCGTCACGGAAAAAATGCTGCTGGAAACGCCGGAGACTCACCGGGAGGTCGAGTGGGACATCGAACGCATCAGGGCGGATTTCCCAGTCCTGCGGCAGACGGTCAACGGCAAGCCGCTCGTCTACCTGGATAACGCTGCCTCTTCGCAGGTGCCGCAGCTTGTCATAGACCGCGGCAGCGCCTACCTGGAGCAGGAGCACTCGAACATACATCGCGGCGTGCATTATCTGAGTCAGCGCGCGACGACCGCCTACGAGGGCGCGCGCGAGAAGGTCAAAAGGTTCATCAACGCGCGCGAGGCGAAAGAGTGCATCTTTGTGCGCGGCGCAACTGAGGGCATCAACCTGGTGATGCACGGCTACGGGCGCAAGTTCATCAACGAGGGCGACGAGATCATCGTCTCCGCTATGGAGCACCACTCGAACATAGTTCCGTGGCAGATGCTCTGCGAAGAGAAGAACGCTACCTTGCGCGTCATCCCTATGAACGAGAGGGGCGAGCTTCTGCTGGACGAATACGACGCGCTCCTCAACGAGCAGACGAAGATGGTGGCCGTCACGCATATCTCTAACGCGCTCGGGACCATCAACCCGGTCAAGGAGATGATCGCGCGGGCGCACAAGTACGGTGTGCCAGTCCTCCTGGACGGGGCGCAAGGTGCCCCGCACATCCCAGTGGACGTGCAGGATTTGGACTGCGATTTCTACGCGCTCTCCGGGCACAAGATGTTCGCGCCTACCGGGAGCGGCGTGGTTTACGGCAAGGCTGAGCTGTTGGAGAAGATGAATCCGTTTCAGGGCGGCGGCAGCATGATCCGCACCGTCACCTTCGAGAAGACAACTTATGCAGGGCTGCCGGACAAGTTCGAGGCAGGGACGCCGGCCATCGCCTCGCAGATCGGGCTGGGGGCAGCGATTGACTATTTGAACAGCATCGGGCGCGAGCGAGCCGTCGCCTACGAGCATGAGCTTTTGGCTTACGCCACCGAAAGGATCAGCGCCATCGAGGGCGTGCGCATCATCGGCACGGCGCGCGACAAGGCGAGCGTGCTCTCCTTCGTCGTTGACGAAGTTCATCCGCACGACATCGGGACGATTCTGGATCAGGAGGGGATAGCCGTGCGCGCCGGACACCACTGCGCCCAGCCCGTCATGAAATGCTTCAACGTCCCCGCGACGGCGCGCGCCTCCTTCGCCTTCTATAATACGAGGCAGGAGGTTGACACGCTCGTCAGCGCGATAGAAAAAGTTATAGAGGTCTTTAGCTAGAGGGATTTTGGAATTTTTGATTTTTGATTTGCGATTTTTGATTGGATAAGGACAAGAAATTTAAATTACCAAATCTTTAGTCCTCTTCCAATCGCAAATCAAAAATCTAAAATCGCAAATTATCATATGTCTGAACTGAGTGAGCTCTACCAGCAGGTTATTCTCGACCACAACAAGAAGCCGCGCAATTTCCGCAAATTGGAAGGGGCCAATCGGACGGCCGAAGGCTACAACCCGCTCTGCGGCGACCAGTTGACGGTCTACATGCAGCTCGAAGATGAGATAGTCAAGGACGTGAGTTTCGAGGGTTCTGGCTGTGCCATCTCGAAGGCCGCGGCGAGCATGATGACGCAGAGCATCAAGGGGAAGACCAAGCAGGAGGCCGAGACTCTCTTCGACGAGTTTCACCGCATGGTGACGGGGGCGCTGGACACGGACGCCGCCGAAAATCATCTCGGTCGCCTGACGATCTTCGCGGGCGTGCGGGATTTCCCGGCGCGCGTCAAATGTGCCAGCCTCTCCTGGCACACTATGCACGCCGCGATCAACGGGCAGGAAGTGACCTCGACCGAGGGAGCGCTCGACCCGGTCGCTGCGTCCCACGAGGGCAACCTTTAGTCCTGCAATTCTTCGACGCATCTCTTTCAGCGACAGGCGGCCCGCCACGTGGGCCGCTTTTTTCGTTACTAGCAAAGATTTGTAGGGCAGGGCATAATAAGCTTCAAGCAGGAGACAAGCATCGTGATTGTTAACCGGGTCGAACTGCGCGAGATTCGCCTGCCGCTCGTACACTTCTTCGAGACGAGCTTCGGGCGCACCACTGAGCGCCGTATAGTGCTCGTGCGCGTCGAAGATGAAAACGGGCGCGAAGGCTGGGGCGAATGCACCGCTGGCGAAGGCCCTTTCTACTGCGAGGAATGGACCGAGAGCGCCTGGCGCGTGCTTGAGACGTATCTTGCTCCGATGGTCCTGGGGCGCGAGGTCGAGCGCGCCGCCGACACGTTTACGTTGATGAAAGCGGTGCGCGGCAACCGTATGGCTAAGGCTGCGCTGGAGACTGCTTGCTGGGACTTGGAGGCGAAGCGCGCGGGCGTCCCGCTCTGGAAGCATCTGGGGGGAGTGCGCAGGGAGATTCCCTGTGGCGTCTCTATCGGAATACAGGACACGGTCGAGGCCCTGCTCGAAAAAATCCGGCGCGAGCTGGACGCCGGCTACCAGCGCATCAAGATCAAGATTAAGCCGGGCTGGGACCTGGAAGTTCTGGAAAAAGTGCGCGCGGCCTTCCCCGAAATCAATCTGATGGGCGACGCCAACTCCGCTTACACTCTGGCCGACGCGCAGCTTTTCCGCTCGATGGACGAGTTCAACCTGATGATGATCGAGCAGCCCCTGGCCTACGATGATATGCTCGATCACGCAGCGTTGCAGGCGCAGGTGCGGACGCCCATCTGCCTGGACGAGTCAGTCCGAACGCCGGCGGACGCCGCTCACGCGATTGACCTGAAAGCGTGTCGCATCATCAATGTGAAGCTCGGGCGCGTCGGCGGTCACAACGAGGCGCAGGAGGTCGAGCGCATCTGTCGTGACAGAAATATTCCGGTCTGGTGCGGCGGGATGCTGGAATCGGGTATCGGGCGCGCTCACAACATCGCGATGGCGACCCTAGAAGGTTTCACTTTGCCCGGCGACGTGTCGGCCAGCGCGCGCTACTGGGAAGAGGACGTGATTGAGCCTGCCGTCACGGTCACGCCCCGCGGGACGATCATCGCGCCGGACGCGCCCGGCTTAGGGTTCGAAATCAAGCGCGAGCGAATCGAGAAGCTGACCGTTAGACGCGTGACGATTGATCGCAAATCAAAATTTTAAGAGCCAAACTCATGGGACGTGAATTCTCAAAAACTGAAGCCCGGGCCGCGCTCCGCTATTTCGAGTCGCGACAGGCGGAGGTGCT
>DATEMM010000073.1:0-9830 GCA_035275605.1 Pyrinomonadaceae bacterium | reverse complement strand
AGCCGAAGAAGCAGACGTAAAAGGTGACGTGCCCCGACGGAAAACTCTGCGTGACCATGTCGCGGTAGATCGGGACGAGGTCCGGCGATGGGCGCGGGCGCGAGATGAGCAATTTAAGCATGGAGTTGATGAGCCCGCTCCCGGCTGTGCTCAAAACGAGCGCGACCGCCTCGCTCCTCCGGCGAAAGAGCAGGAAGATGAGGGCCATCGCCCCGGAGAGCGCGTAAGGTATCCAATGATTGCCGAAGACCGAGATGAAGCGCATGGCCTCGAAAAGACCGGGCGGCGTGAAAGTCTTCCAGTTGAAGGCGCTCGACACCTTCAAGTCCCAGCCAAAGTAAGGGTCCAGGTAAGCGAAGATGGCCAGCACGCCGAACGCGCCGAGCGCCACGACGTAGATGAGCTCGGCGCGCAACAGGCGTCTGACGGCGTGCCAGCGCGGGACCGTCGGCGCCACCGCATCGAGCGGCTTGCTCCCCTTTATTTCTCGCTCCTCGCTCGAACTCATTTCCTCTCGCTTCAGGTTAGCCGCCTTCTCTCTGCTTGTACTATAATTCTTCTGTAAAAATTATCTCCCGAAGATAGCGGACTTTGAGGACGAGCGGCAAGCTCTAAGCGAGGAGAGTCCTGACGCGACTGCTCTTTGTCTGTGCCGGCCCGCAGCTACGGAGGGCTTAAGTTTTTGTTAAGAGTTGAATACCAGGAGGGTCTTTACCTGCCTGAGCTGGACCTGTGGCTCGACGCCGATGGGCCGCGCGACCGCTGCGTCATCTCGCACGGGCACTCGGACCACATCGCCGAGCATCGCTCGATCATAGCCACGCCCGAGACGGCGCGCATCTTTCGTCACCGCCGCGGCGAGGCCGAGATGGAGACCGTTCCCTACGGCGAGCGGCGCGACTACGGGCGCTTCGGTCTGACCTTTTTCCCGGCGGGCCATTGCCTTGGCTCGGCGCAGGTGTTGGTCGAGGCGGACAACGAGCGGCTGGTTTACACGGGCGACATCAAGCTGCGCCCGAACGTCGCAGCCGAAGACGCCGTCATCGTCGCTTGCGACACGCTCATCATGGAATCGACCTTCGGCGACCCGCTCTACCGCTTCCCGCCGGATGTCGTCACCTTCGAGCGGCTCTACGCGGCGGTTGACCGCGCGCTCTCAGACGACCGCGTCCCGGTAGTCCTGGCCTACGCGCTCGGTAAGGGTCAGGAGGCGCTGGAGCTCCTGCTCAGGCGCGATTATCGCGTCACGCTGCACGGTTCCGTCTGGAACGTGTCGGAGATTTATCGCGAACTGGGCGTGGAGTTCTCCGGGCCGTATGAAAAGTATGACCGCGAGCACCTGCGCGGGCGCGTGCTCATTGCGCCGCCAGGCTGCCGCAAGCAGGCGATGATTACCAACATCGAGCGGCGCTACGTCATCATGCTGACGGGATGGGCACTGCACAAAAGCGCACAGTACATGTACAAGGGCGTGGATTTGGTGCTGCCGCTCTCGGACCACGCGGATTTCGACGAGCTGGTTCACCTGGCGCGCGCCTCCGGGGCGCAAAGGATCATCACCATGCACGGCGCGCCGAAGTTCGCCTCGCACCTGCGCGAGCTGGGCCTGAACGCCGAGCACCTGGCACACCACCCCGGCTCGCAGTCCGCCAAGACTCCTAAGAAGCGTGCGACGAAGAAGGCGGCGACGGCCGTAGAGCGTTCCCTCTTCAATTAAGGCGCGGCAGACGGTTGGACTAAAGGCTCTTTATGGTAGCGAGTTGAGGCAGATCAAGAGTCCGCCTTCGGGTGTTTCCCTGAAGTGAACCAGGCCAGCTTCGGCCCACTGGTAGATGACGCGCGCACTCGTGCGGGCCACCATCGCCGCATCGTCCACCGTCACGAGCCAGACTTCGCGCGCGCATGGTGCGCACCAGGCGGTTCGACCTGGCCTCCTGCGCTCGTCGATGAGAATAAGCCGCTCGGTTTCAAACGTGATTAGTATCCTTCTCTTCATTCGAGGTTGAGGTTCCTCTTTCTATTCCCAAGCCGAAGCCTGGCGCGTTACAATGAGCGCGCATCCGAAAGTGGCCCAGAGTCTTGAAAACCCGAGCTACACTCCCCACGCGTCGCACAATACGCGTCAAGAGGGCAAGGCGTATTTAGAAAAATCTGAAGTTTCCCTGAGATTCTTTTCAAAAAGTTCTGAAAGCAGCGATGAGCGAACAGCCCACGCGCCTGTACGGATTCGGCCCGTTTCGCCTGGATACGGCGGATCGCACGCTCCTCTGCGGCAGCGACCTCGTCCAGCTCACCCCTAAAGTCTTCGACACGCTCCTGGTGCTGGTCGAAAATACCGGGCGCACCCTGGGCAAAAACGAGCTCATGGAAAAGGTCTGGCCGGACAGCTTCGTCGAAGAGAACAACCTCGCGCAGAACATCTCCATCCTGAGAAAGGCGCTCGGCGAGGGCGCGGAGGGACTCAAATACATAGAGACTGTGCCAAAGCGCGGCTACCGCTTTGTCGCCGACGTGCGCGAACTGCATGACGAGCGTGAGAGCGCGCGCCTGATCGTGCGCGAGCGCACCCGCGCCACCGTCGTCATCGAAGAGGATGACGAGGCGGGAACGGAGCTGCCCTCCCATGTCAGGAAGAGTCCAGCCGTTATTGACCTACACCCTGCGCAGTCCGCCCAGGAGGCTTTGCCTGCAATCGCCGCCCCGGCCATACAGGTGCCTGAGACCCGGTACGCCAGGAGCGGCGATGTCAACATCGCCTACCAGGTCGTCGGCGATGCGCCGCTCGATCTGGTCTTCGTGATGGGCTGGGTCTCGCACCTCGAATACTTCTGGCGCGATCCAGGCTTCGCGCGCTTCCTCATGCGCCTAGCCTCTTTCTCGCGCCTGATACTCTTTGACAAACGCGGGACGGGGCTTTCCGACCGCGTGCCCGTCACGGAGCTGCCCACGCTGGAGCAGCGCATGGACGACGTGCGCGCCGTGATGGACGCGGTCGGCTCGGAGCGCGCGGCCCTGTGCGGGGTTTCCGAGGGCGGCCCGATGTGCAGCCTCTTCGCGGCGACCTATCCGGAAAAGACGCTCGCGCTCGCCATGATCGGGACCTACGCCAAGCGCATACGCGACCCGGAATACCCCTGGGCACCGACCACGGAAGAGCGCCGGCACTTCTTCGAAGAGATACGCGCCGACTGGGGCGGCCCCGTCGGACTGGAGGAGCGCGCGCCGACGATGGCCGACGATCCGCAATTTCGTGAGTGGTGGGCGACCTACCTGCGCATGGGAGCGAGTCCGGGTGCGGCCCTGGCCCTGACGCAGATGAACGCCGAGATAGACGTGCGCCGCGTCCTGCCCTCGATTCGTGTGCCAGTGCTGGTCATTCACAGAACGGACGACCAATGCCTGAAAGTGGAAGAGGGGCGCTACGTCGCGGAGCAAATCCCTGGGGCCAGGTTCGTTGAGCTGCCCGGCAACGACCACCTTCCTTTCGTCGGCGACCAGGACGCCATTCTGGACGAGGTCGAGGAGTTCCTGACCGGCGTGCGACATACCTTGGAGCCCGACCGCGTGCTGGCGACGGTCCTCTTCACGCGCATCGTCGGCTCGAAAGAGCACGCCGGGCGGCTGGGCGAGGACCGCTGGGAAGAGCTGATAAACCGCCTGCGCACACACATACAGAAAGAGATTCAGTGGTTCAGGGGACGTGAGGTTGACATGGTCGGGGACCGCCCGCTGGCCATCTTCGACGGCCCGGCGCGCGCCGTCCGCTGTGCCACGGCGATTGTCGAATACGCCTCGCGCCTAGGCGTGGAGATGCGCGCCGGCCTGCATACTGGAGAGTGTGACATGGTTGACGGCCAGGTGGGCGGCATCGCCGCCGAGATCGGCACTCAGGTGGCGGACCAGGCGGCGGCCGGAGAGGTTCTGGTTTCGAGCACCGTTAAGGATTTGGTCGCAGGCTCCGGCATCGGTTTCGAGGACAGGGGGACGCACAACCTCGCGGGCGTCCCTGGCGAATGGCGTCTCTTCAAAGTAAGGGGAAAGTAGAATTCGCCGGGCGCGACTTAACCTTCCCCTTTCGCTTTCCTTTTCTCTTCTCTCTCTTCTACCAACTGCTTGATTGCGCGCTCCAGGCTAGAGTCAATCTCTCCGAGCCGCCGCACGATGCTTGACGGGAGCCGCAGCGTGACGATTTCAGCCTCCTCGGGCGGCGACTCCAGGGCCAGCTTAACTGCCGTCAGCATCGCATCATAGTTCACGGGCTTGGCCAGATAATCCTGTACCCCTAAGCGCTCGCACTGCTCGCGTAGCTGGTCGCTCGCTTCCGCCGAGATGACTATCACGGGAACGTTCGCGTTGATGTTGCGTATCTCGCGAAGAACCTGCGTGCCGTGCATCTCCGGCAGCGTCATGTCGAGCAAGACTGTGTCCGCGCCGTTGGCCTGAAACTCTGCAAGTCCCTCCTCGCCCGTCAGGGCGACGCGGGCCTTATACCCTGCCTTCAAGAGCGTCGCCTCGTAAAGCTCCGCCAAATCTTCTTGATCTTCGATCACAAGAATGCAATGCTCTCCCATCGTAACCCCCCTTAGTAGCTTTAAGTTTTCAGTTTTGAGTTTTCAGTAAAGACAACTTGCTTTTACTGAAAACTGAAAACTCAAAACTTAAAACTGCGGACTGAGATTATAGCAGAGCCCGTTTATGAGTCCCGTAGCGATTGTCATCATCCTGCTTTTCGTCGCCGTCGTGCTGTTTGCGACCGAGCGCATCCCGATTGACATCGTCACCATTCTGCTCGTGATCGCGCTGGTCGTGACGGGCGTGCTGACGGCGGGTGAAGCTTTCGCGGGTTTTGGCAACGACATCGTGATCACCATCTCTGGGCTCTTCATTCTGACGGGTGGCCTCGTCAAGACAGGCGTCGTTGACGTCATCGGCCGCCGCCTGCACAGGATTGCCGGGGGTCGCGAGTTTAATCTGACAGTTCTAGTGATGGTCGTGGCCGCGGCCTCGGCGGCCGTCCTCAAGAACACGACGACGACGGCCATGTTCGTCCCCGTAGTGCTGGGCATGTGCGCGCGTGCGCGCGTCCCGCCGTCGAAACTCATGATGCCGCTCGCCTTCGGCGCAATCCTCGGCGGCACTTGCACGCTCATAGGAACCTCTACCAACTTGGCCGTCAGTGGCGCTATCACGCGCTACGGCATGCAGCCGTTCTCCATGTTCGAGCTGACGCCGGTCGGCATAGGCATCGTCGCCGTCGGCCTCCTCTACATGCTGCTGATAGGGCTGCGCCTGCTCCCTAGGCGCGGCGGCGCGGACTCCCTGACCGAGCAATACAACATCCGCGAGTACATGTCGGAGGTGATAGTGCTGCCCGATTCGCCGCTCGTCGGGAAGACTCTTTCGGAAGCGAACCTCTCGGACGAGCTGGACCTGACGGTGGTCGGCATCCTGCGCGGCAAGCAGGGACGCATCGCGCCGAGCGCCACGGAGAAGGTAGAGGCCGAGGACTTATTGTTAGTCCAGGGTCGCATCGAAGACATCCTGCGCGTCAAGAACGAAACGGGGATAGAGATTCGCGCCGACTTTAAATTGAGCGACCGCGTGCTCGAATCCGGCGACGTAGAGTTGTTCGAGGCGATGCTCCTGCGCGGGTCGGACTTCATCCAGCGCACGCTCAAGGGGCTGAAGTTTCGTCAGCGGTATCAATTGACCGTGCTTGCCGTCAATCGTCACGGGGTGGCGCTCCTCTCGAAGATCAGCACGCTGCCCCTGCGTTTTGGCGACGTGCTGCTCGTGCAGGGTAAGCGCGAACAGATAGAGCAACTGGTGACGGACGGCCACGTGCTCCTGCTCGAAGACGTCTCGGAGCGGCGCGGGCGAGCGTCCAAGCGACGCTGGGCGCTGCTGGCCTTCGGGGTCTTCCTCTTCTTCTCCATCACGCACCCGGCGCGTGTGCCGCTCGCCGTCGCCGTGCTCTTCGGCGTCCTGATTCTGCTCGTCAGCCGCGCCATACGCACCCGCGAGATTTACGACCTGATAGAGTGGCGACTGATTGTGCTCATCGCCGGGATGATTAGCTTCGGGACGGCGCTGGAGAAGACTGGCGCTGACAAGTACCTGGCCGACCTGATCGTGCGTGGCGTCGGCAGCTACGGCCAGATGGCTGTGCTCGCGGGCTTCTTCGTCCTGACGGTCGCGCTGACGCAGCCGATGTCGAACCAGGCGGCGGCGCTCGTCGTCGTGCCCATCGCCGTCAAGACGGCTATCAGCCTCGGGCTCAACCCGCGCACTTTCGCCGCGATTGTGACTTACGCCGCGTCCTGCTCTTTTCTGACGCCGCTTGAGCCCGCCTGCGTTCTAATCTACACGCCTGGGCGCTACCGTTTCTTAGATTTCGTCAAAGTCGGCTCGATTTTGACCGTCGCGGTCTTCGCCATCGTGATGCTGCTCGTGCCCCTGGTCTGGCCGCTGTCGCAGTCCGGGAACCTGCTGGTTCAGCAGGGCGTTTCGACCGACCCCGTAACGGTCGGCCAGAACATCAACTATACGATTACGGTGACTAACAAGGGGCCGGACACGGCGCACAACGTGAGGCTGATTGATGACCTGCCCGCCTCTTTGACTTTCGTCTCGTGCGCGGCGACGCAGGACGGCGTCTGCGCCGGGTCTGCCAACAGCCGAAGCGTCAGTTTTCCCTCGCTGGCAAACAACGCCTCGGCCACCGTCAACATCATCGCGACGGTGAACGAAGATTTGGCGGAAGGCACAATCATCAACAACGCCGTCAGGATCGAGTCGCCGACGCCGGACCCGGACCCAGGCAACAACTCCGTGAACGCCGCGTCCACCGTCTATCATTAGAACTTGCGCTGGCGCGAGAATCGTCACTATAATGCGCGGCCTTCAGTAGGCCCAGAGACCAGAACGAAAATCGTAAATAGACGAGCCGCTTCCTTCTATTCACGATGCCATTTACCATTCGCTAACTAATGTCCTCACGGATTGTCACGGTGCCCAATCTGCTGACCATGTTCCGCATGGCGCTGATTCCGGTCTTCGTTTCGCTCCTCTTCTCCAGGAAATTCGGCTGGGCGCTGGGTGTCTTCATCCTCGCAGGGATTACGGACGGGCTCGACGGGCTCCTGGCCCGCCGCCTGAACCAGGGCTCGCAGCTTGGCACAATCCTAGACCCCATCGCGGACAAGCTCCTGCTCGTCACCTCCTTCATAGTGCTCTCGATTCCTGTCATCAGCCCGCAGCCCCTGCCGCGCCACTTCCCGGTCCCTTTCTGGGTGACAGTGGCCGTCATCAGCCGCGATGTCTTCATAGTCGTGGGCGCTGCGGCCATCAACATCGTGACGGGATTTCGCCATTTTCGCCCCTCCTGGCTAGGGAAAATCAATACGACCGTCCAAATCTTAGGCATTGCCGCCATCCTCATCGCCGCCAGCTACCCCTCTCTGAGCGGCTATCTCCCGACCGTCTACACAACCGTCTTCGGCTTCGCGGTCCTTTCCGGCGTTCATTACATCTTTTTCGCCTCTCGCCTGCTCAACGAAGAGCGCCGGCAGAACGGCGAATAACCTTTCCGCCAGGCCCGGCCCCTCCAATTAAACCCTACTATTTCAGCACTTATAATCCCGCAGAGAGAGCCTTCCAGGTCCTCAATAAAACTTGACAGAGAGGGACTCAAGTATTATATTAACGAGGCGTTCAACCCGTTAAGTCAACTGAGGCCGGGCCGGTGTTCGGCAGGGAGAGTCAAAGCGAAGCGGCGGGCGCTCAAAGTAGGCTGTTCTTCGGATTTTTTGAAGAGCGGTCAATCAATATTGGGAGAAGAGAGCAATGAGCAAGATTATCGGAATTGATTTGGGCACGACCAACTCCGTCGTGGCCGTGATGGAAGGCGGCGAGCCGACCGTCATCACCAACTCTGAGGGCGGGCGCACGACCCCGTCGGTCGTCGCCTTCACCAAGGACGGCAACCGCCTCGTCGGGCAGGTCGCCAAGCGTCAGGCCGTCACCAACCCGGAGAACACGGTCTACTCGATTAAACGCTTCATGGGCCGTCGCTTCGACGAAGTCAGCGAAGAGATCAAACAGGTTCCCTATAAAGTGCAGGCCGCTGGGAACCGCGACGTGCGGATCAACGCCGGCGGCAAGGATTACAGTCCGCCGGAGATTTCGGCGATGGTTCTGCAAAAGATGAAGCAGTCGGCCGAAGACTACCTGGGGCAGAAGGTTGACAAGGCCGTCATCACTGTCCCGGCCTATTTCAACGACGCACAGCGCCAGGCGACCAAAGATGCTGGCCGCATCGCGGGCCTGGAAGTGATGCGCATCGTCAACGAGCCGACGGCAGCCGCCTTGGCCTACGGGCTCGACAAGAAGAAGGACGAAACCATTGCCGTCTTCGACTTCGGCGGCGGGACCTTCGATATTTCCATCCTTGAAGTCGGCGAAGGCGTCGTCGAAGTGAAATCCACCAACGGCGACACGCACCTGGGCGGCGACGACATCGACGAGCGCCTGATGGAGTGGATCACGGAAGAGTTTAAGCGTGATCAGGGTATCGACCTGTCGAATGACAAGATGGCCTTGCAGCGCCTGAAAGAGGCCGCCGAGAAGGCCAAGATCGAGCTCTCCTCCGCGATGGAGACTGAAATCAACCTGCCCTTCATCACGGCGGACGCTTCGGGTCCGAAGCACCTGGTCATGAAATTGA
This sequence comes from Pyrinomonadaceae bacterium, assembly GCA_035275605.1. Classification (GTDB taxonomy): domain Bacteria; phylum Acidobacteriota; class Blastocatellia; order Pyrinomonadales; family Pyrinomonadaceae; genus QHXM01. The sequence continues at coordinate 1,105 of DATEMM010000073.1, read as the reverse complement.
CGCGGGCCAAGTTCGAGCAGTTGATCGATCCTATCCTTCAGCGGCTCAAGACCCCTGTCGAGCAGGCGATTAAGGACGCTGGAATCGAGGCCAAGAAAGTTGACGAAGTGGTTCTGGTCGGCGGCTCCACGCGTATCCCGAAAGTTCAGGAGATCGTCAAAGGCATCTTCGGCAAGGAGCCGAACAAGTCCGTCAACCCGGACGAGGTCGTGGCCGTCGGCGCAGCCGTGCAGGCGGGCGTGCTCTCCGGCGAGAAGACGGACATCCTGCTTCTGGACGTGACGCCGCTGAGCCTCGGCATAGAGACCCTGGGCGGCGTCTTCACCAAGCTCATCGAGCGCAACACGACCATTCCGACCCGCAAGTCGGAGGTCTTCTCGACCGCCTCGGACAACCAGACGTCCGTGGAGGTTCACGTGCTCCAGGGCGAGCGCCCGATGGCGAGCGACAATCGCACGTTGGGTAAGTTCCACCTGGTCGGGATTCCGCCCGCGCCGCGCGGAATGCCGCAGATCGAAGTGACCTTTGACATAGACGCCAACGGCATCGTCAATGTCTCGGCCAAGGACATGGGCACCGGCCGCGAGCAGAAGATCACGATCACTGCATCAAGCGGTCTCTCGAAAGATGAGATCGACCGCATGATGCGCGACGCCGAATCGCACGCGGGCGAAGACCAGCGCAAGCGCGAGGAGATAGAGGCGCGCAACCGTCTGGATTCTCTGACCTATCAGGTGGAGAAGACCTTCACCGAGAACCGCGAGAAGCTCGACGCTTCGGCCGCAACGGAAGTCGAAACGGCGCTCGCCGACGCGAAGAAGGCCGCCGAGGAGGGCGGTGCGGAGCGCATGAACGACGCGTTCAATAATCTGCAAACCGCGTCCCACAAGATCGCCGAAGCCCTCTATCAACAGCAGGGCACGTCCGGCGGCGACGCAGGCGCGGACGAGCAGGCATCTGCTGCGGGCGCGGCTGGCGGCCAGGGGTCGCAGGGCACCTCCGGCGGCGGCGACGACAACGTCATCGATGCCGAATACGTGGACGTGGACGAGAACAAGTAACCTAATTGCGGAATGCGGATTTCGGATTGCGGATTTAAGAATTC
>DATEMM010000072.1:0-9049 GCA_035275605.1 Pyrinomonadaceae bacterium | reverse complement strand
TACTCCAGCCGAGGTACGCACCTGATGTCCAGAAACTGCTTCCCCTTGCTCTGTGTATTACTGTCCGCCCTTCTCTTCGTTGCTCCCGCCGCCGCGCAAAGCGGTCAACAAGCAAGCGCAGTGGTCGATAAAGCCGAGGCCGAGCGCTGGCGCGAGGATTTGCGCTACATAGCCGAAGAGATGCCCAGGGTCCACAATAACCTGTTCCACACGATGACGCGCGAGCAGTTTGAAGGGGCCATCAGGAAATTGCATGAGCGGATTCCGACGCTGGCCAGGCACCAGATCATAGTGGAACTCGCACGCATCGCCGCGATGGTCGGAGACGGCCACACCAACGTCGCCCCTACGCGCGACCCCAAGATTAAGTTCCGCGGACTGCCCATCAAACTGTACCTCTTCAAAGACGGCCTGTTCGTCCGCGCGGCCGAGCACGAGCACGCGTCGCTCCTGGGCGCGCGGGTCCTCAAGATCGGCAACGCTTCAGTCGCAGAAGCCGTCGCACGCGCTCGCGAGATCATCGGGCGCGACAACGAGATGGACGTTAAATTCTTCGCGCCCCATCTGCTCTCTATGCCGGAAGTCCTACACGCGCTCGGCCTCATAGCAGATATGGAGGCGGCGCGCTTTACCCTTGAGCAGGGGGGCCGCGAGCGCGAAGTTGTGCTGCGCCCGGTTGGAGACGCAGACCTCATCCCACCTGACACCGATACGACCTGGGTGTCAAAGCCGGGCTGGGTTGACATGCGTGACGCCGCGAGCGCGCCCGTCCCACTCTGGCTCAAAGACCCTGCGAACATATTCTGGTTCGAGTACCTGAAGGATTCGCGCACAATCTACGTCCAGCTCAATCAGGTCGGAAATAAGGAGACGGAGACGCTATCCGCCTTCTCCAAGCGCCTTTTTGATTTCATAGAGGCCAATCCGGTCGAGAAGATGGTGCTGGATTTACGCCTCAACCGCGGGGGCAACGGCTCGTTGCTGAGACCGTTCCTCATCGGGCTCATCAAATCGAAAGTGGATCAGCGTGGGAAGTTGTTCGCGATTATGGGGCGAAGCACATGGTCCGCCGCGCAGTTCCTCCTCAACGACCTGGAGAAGTACACGAACGCGCTGTTTGTCGGCGAGCCCTCCGGGTCGAAAGGCAATCACTACGGTGACTCGCGGCGAATCACGCTTCCCAATAGCGGCTTGACCGTGCGCGTCTCCGTCTACTACTGGCAGGATTGGAGCCCCTGGGACACGCGCCGTTGGACCGCGCCGCACCTGACCGCCGAATTGACTTCCGCAGATTACCACGCGAATGCGGACCCGGCGATGAAGCTCATACAGGGCTACACCACGCGTAAATCTCTCTTGGAAACTTTGAACGATGCACTGACCGAGGGCGGCGTCGAGCTGGCGTTGAAGCGGTTCCGCGAGTTCAAGGCGGAGCCCGTCAACGCGTATGCCGCCACGGAAGAGGCGCTGCTCATTGCGGGCCAACGCCTGCTCAATGAGAAGAAGCCGGAGCAGGCCCTCGCGCTCTTCAAGCTGGACGCGGAGGAGAACCCTGATTCGTTTCGCGCCTACCTGGCGCTCGGCGAGGCTTACTCAAGAATCGGCAACAAGGAGCAGGCCGTAAAGAATATGAAGAAAGCGCTGGAGCTGAACCCCAAGAGCTATGACGCGGCGGAGAGCCTGAGACAATTAAAATCGCGGTAAAGCTTCGTCCCGCCTCCGGCTTTCCGGCGCTTCCTATCGCCGCTCTACTGCTCCGGGCCGGGAGCAGCAGATTGTCCTACGTCGCCCGACTGTGATATTTTGTCGGCATTCAAAAGGCGTTTAGAACCGGACAGGTGAATGAACGGGCGAGCTGCGGGGCCTGAAGATTTCCGAATCGTTCTGCCCCTTTTTGCCCGCCCCGATCCATGATGAAGTCTGAAGCACGACCGGCTCCGAGAGAATTGCGGATGCGTCTGCGCGAGCTGGTGGCGGACCTCCAGCGGCTCGAAGCGAAGATTCGCGAGGGCGGCGGCCCCGACAAAATCGAACGCCAGCACCAGCAGGGCAAGCTGACGGCGCGCGAGCGCATTGAACTGCTCTTTGACAAAGAGAGTTTCAGTCAGGAGATTGGCCTGCTCGTCGCTCATGACGAGTACAAGGGAGCGGCCCCGGCCGCCGGCGTTGTCACGATGATCGGGCGCGTCGGCGGGCGCGAAGCGGTCGTCGTCGCCAACGACGCGACCGTCAAGGCAGGCTCCTGGTGGCCCGAGACGATCAAGAAAATCCTGCGGGCACAGGAGATCGCTATGCGCTCGCACGTGCCCATCATCTATCTGGTGGACTCTGCGGGCGTGAACCTGCCCTACCAGGGCGGCGTCTTCCCTGGGCAGTACGGCGCGGCGCGAATCTTCTATTACAACTCGGTCATGCGCCGCTACCTGAAAGTCCCGCAAATCTCGGCCGTGATGGGGCCGTGTATAGCGGGAGGCGCGTACCTGCCCGCGCTCTCGGACATCATCATGATGGTCGAGGGCACGTCGTTCATGGGACTGGGCGGGGCGAACCTGGTCAAGGGCGCGACGGGCCAGACGATTGACAACGAATCTCTCGGCGGGGCGCGCACGCACAACGCTATTTCAGGCGTCGCGCATTACCGCGTCGAAGATGACGAAACGTGTCTTGCTAAGATCAGGGAGTTCGTTTCCGAACTTCCGGCCAAGCAGCCTTCCGTCGTCTCCGTCACGGAAAGCGTGGAAGCGGCGCGCCCCGCGAGGGACCTCTACGACCTTCTTCCTGAAGACCACCGCCAGCCCTACGACGTGCGCGCCGTCCTGGACTGTCTTTTGGACGGCGGGCATCTGGACGAATTTCAGGCCGACTACGCGCGCGAGATGATAACGGGTCACGCTCGCATACGCGGCATACAGGTCGGCGTCATCATCAACAACCGCGGCATGATTCGCCCGGAAGCGGGAGGGCCGCCAAGGTTCGGCGGCATCGTCTACACGGAGTCCGCCGAAAAGGTCGCCTACTTCATAGAGACCTGCAACCGCCACCAAACGCCGCTCCTTTTCATACAGGATGTCTCGGGTTTCATGGTCGGCGCGGAAGCGGAGCATTCGGGCATCATCAGGGCGGGCGCCCGTTTCGTCGAGGCGATGGCCACGGCCGCTGTGCCAAAACTCGTCCTGACCATCAACCACGCTTCCGGCGCTGGCTACTACGCGATGGCGGGCCAGGGCTTCGACCCGGACTTTATCTTTAGCTGGCCGACCGGCCGGATGGGCGTGATGGAAGGCGACTCGGCCGTGCAGGCAGCCTTCGGCACGCAGTTGGACAAGTTGAAGCAGGAAGGGAAGGAGCCCGACGAAGAGTTGAAAGCGGAGATGGAGCGCGTGCGCGAGAATTACGAGCGGCAACTGGACGCACGCTTCGCCGCCGCGCGCGGGTTCGTGGACGCGGTCATCACTCCCGAGGCGACGCGCGATGCTCTGGAATTGGCCCTACGCGTCGGCTTGAACTACGGCGGGCCGCACCTGGGGCCGTTCGTGCTGCCGCCTTCACTGGTTTGAGAGAGGAGGAATATCGTGAGCAGGAGCACCATCAATTACCTTACCCGTTTATTCGTGCTGGCCGTCTCGATAATTTTCATCGGGGCCGACCTAACAGTCTCGGCGCAGAACGCCAACTCCAGCACGATGCAGGAAGATACTTCGACGCAGAACAGTAACGCGTCTAATATGAACGCGAACACCACTCGGGGCGGGCGTCGCCGCCGTCGTGGGCGAAGGCGCGCCGCGAGCATGAGCACGGGCGACGCGCCTATGGACATGCAGCTTGAGCCTGGGCAGGAGGTGGTCACGGGCCGCCCCGTTGTGCCTTACACGCCGGGACGCTGCGACCCGAACGTGCAGGAGCAGACGGACCTCTCGGGCACTTACACAGGGAGAGTTGGTTATACCGATGTCGTCACGGCGGGCGATGCTACGCTGACCATCAGCGGCAACGACTTTACGCTGACGAACGGCTCGATGACGCAGGAAGGGCGCGTGGTCGCCACGACGACCTGCAATTACACGGCCGTCACAATGATGTTCGGCAAGGGGCAGACCACCGCCGCCACCGGGCCGCAACCTTCTCCGGTTCCGGTCGTCTCGCTGCGCGCGCGCAGGACTGGAAACGGCCTGATGCTTGAGACCGTGCCCGGCGAAGCGCGCCAGTTCTCGTTTAGCTCGACCGGGGGCGGCCACGGCGGAAGAATGCCGCGGGGTCGTGGTGGCAGTAAACGCGGGCCTTCGTCGCCTCCTGTCGGCATCAAGCCGCCGACGGCTATGGAGCACGCTCACTAATGCTTCGGTGACGGATGATAGATTGCCTGGGCTTCGCTTTACGCTTATCGACGGCCGAGAGGCGTTGCGCGCGGGCGGCGCATTCCCGTATGACGAATGCGCCGCTCGCGCGCCTTTTGATTTTAAGTCACCGGCCTTCACCTTTCTGCTTTTGACTGCCGGTTGATTACTGTTTACTGTTTACCTGCATGAGAGAAAAGATTCGTATCGCGAGCGGGCAAGGTTTCTGGGGAGACATGCTGGACGCGCCGGTCCGCCAGGTCGAGGGCGGCCCCATCGACTACCTGATGCTGGACTACCTGGCCGAAGTCACCATGTCCATCATGCAGAAGCAGCGGGCGCGCGACCCTTCGGCCGGTTACGCGCGCGATTTCATCCCGCTGATGAAGCAGATTCTGCCAGCCTGCGTGGAGCGAAACATACGCGTGACGGCCAACGCCGGGGGCGTCAACGTAGAGGGCTGCGCCGAAGCCGTGCGCGGAGTGGCGCACGAGCTGGGGCTTAAAGGAAAGTTCCGCATAGGCATCGTCACGGGCGACGACATCATGCCGCGCATAGACGAGCTGCTGGAGCGCGGCATTGAGCTGCGCAACATGGACACGAACGAGCCGCTCTCCGAGGTGCGCGATTCGATTCAGAGCGCGAACGTGTATCTAGGCGCGTGGCCGATGGTCGAGGCGCTCAAGCGCGGGGCGCAGGTCGTCATCACGGGCAGGGCGACCGACACGGGGCTAACCCTCGCGCCCATCATTCACGAGTTCGGCTGGGGCGAGACTGATTGGGATAAACTGTCCGCCGGGACAATCGCGGGCCACATCATCGAATGCGGCGCGCAATCTTCCGGCGGCAACTGCCAGTATGACTGGCGCAACATCCCGGACCTGGCGGGCGTCGGCTTCCCCATCGCCGAGTGCTACCCCGATGGACACTTTTTCATCACGAAGCACGAGGGCACGGGGGGGCGCGTCAATGTGCCAGGCATCAAGGAGCAACTGCTTTACGAGATGGGTGACCCGCACGAGTACATCACGCCCGACTGCGTCGCGGATTTCACGACCATCAAGCTCGAAGACGCTGGCACAGACCGCGTGCGTGTCTACGGCATCCGTGGCCGCCCGGCGACGGAGTTTCTCAAAGTCTCCATCAGCTATTCGGCGGGCTTTAAGGCTGTCGGCACACTCGTCTACTCGTGGCCGGACGCCTACGAGAAGGCGCGGGCCGCGGACAGGATTTTGCGTGCGCGACTTGAGCGGCTCGGGCTTCGCTTCGATCAAATCCTGACCGAGTTCGTCGGCGCGAATGCGACCCACGGGCCGCTGGCCGGCGAGCCTTCGCCCGATTTGGCTGAGGTGCAACTTCGCGTCGGCGTGCGCGGCGGGGATAAAAAGGCTGTCGAAAGGTTCACTAAAGAGATCGCGCCGCTGATTCTGACTGGCCCGCCCGGCGTGACGGGCTTCGCCGGGGGCCGCCCCAAGGTCGAAGAGATCGTCGCCTACTGGCCCGCGCTGATTCCGAAGACGGAGATCGTGCCGCGCGTAGAGGTCTCAGAGGCGTAAAGCGACAAGGATTGAAAGTAGGACGATAAGCTACTACTATTCACGCGCAGTCATGAAGGTTCAACTAACTAAACTCGCGCACGCGCGCTCCGGCGATAAGGGCGACACGGCAAACGTCGGCCTCATCGCGCTCAAGGACGATTACTACCCTCTGCTCGCGCGCGAGGTCACAGCCGAGCGTGTCAAGCAGCACTTTCAGGGAATCTGCCGGGGCCAGGTCGAGAGGTTCGAGCTGCCGAATCTCTCGGCGCTCAACTTCCTCCTGCACGAAAGCCTCGGCGGCGGCGGCACGCTCTCGCTGATGACGGACGCGCAGGGCAAGACCTTTTCGACCGCGCTTCTGCGCATGGAGATCGAAGTCACGGAAGGGGAAGCGCAAACGCTCGGACTGTAAACCATGAGCGACGCTCTCATCAATCTTGACCCCTCAATCCGGCACGGCTACGCGCAGGTGGGCGGCGTGCGGCTGCACTACGCGCAGCGCGGCAGCGGCGGCCGACTCGTCATCCTGCTTCACGGCTTTCCGGAGTGCTGGTATTCCTGGCGTCACCAGTTGATGGCGCTCGGCGACCGCTACACCGTCGTCGCTCCGGACATGCGCGGCTACAATTTGAGCGACAAGCCCGCGCGCGTGGAAGACTACAAGATAAATTTGCTGGTAGACGACGTGCTGGGGCTGATCCATCATTTTGGCGAGCAGCAGGCGGCAATCGTCGGCCACGACTGGGGGGCCGGCGTCTCCTGGGCCGTCGCGCAGACGCACCCCGAGTACGTTTGGAAACTGGTCACGATGCAGGTCCCGCCGCTGCCCGTCTGGCGTGCCAACCTGACCCTGCGGCAGGCGCTCAGAAGCTGGTACATGCTCTTCTTCCAACTCCCGCGCGTGCCCGAATGGCTGATGAGGGCGAACGACTACGCCTTCGTCGAGCGCGTCTTCAAAAAGACAGTGGCGCGCCCCGGCACGTTCACGGACGCTGACATAGCCTTTTACAAGAACGCGCTGCGAGAGCCGGGCGCTCTGACGGCCGCGATCAACTACTACCGGGCCAATTTCTTCACCCTCTTTCTGAAAAGGCGACCGAGGGAGGAAACCTTGAGCGATGGGCGCATACGCGTCCCGACGCTCTTCATCTACGGCGAGCAGGATCACGCCATCGTGCCGGAGACCGTGCGCGACGTGAAGTCTTACGTAGACGCGCCCTACCGCGAAGTTAGAATCAGGGACAGCGCGCACTGGGTGCAGAACGAAGCGGTCGAGGAAGTGAACGCCGCCCTGCAAAGTTTTCTAGCCTCGCCCTGAAAGGCGCGCCGCCCGGAACAATCGTCAAATGAAGAAGGGAAGCAAATCCGTCATCTACACGGTTGAAGGAGCCGTTGCGCTCATCACGCTCAACCGCCCGGAAAAACGTAACGCGCTCGATGACGCACTCATCCGCGACCTCAAAACTTACCTACGCGAGGCGGACAGCAACGAGGCCGTCCGCGTCGTCGTTATCACGGGCGCTGGTGCGGACTTCTGCTCGGGCGCGGACCTCGCGGCGCTACAGAAAATATCCGAAAGCTCCGTCATGGAGAATCTGGAAGACGCGCAGTCTTTGATGGAGTTGTTCGCTCTGATTCGAAGGATTCGCGTGCCGGTCCTGGCCGCGGTCAGGGGGCGCGCTCTGGCCGGCGGTTGCGGGCTGGCGACCGCGTGCGACCTGGTGCTCGCCGCCAGGTCCGCGCGTTTCGGCTATCCGGAGGTGAAGATCGGGTTCGTCCCGGCGATGGTGATGGCCATTCTCCGGCGCAACGTTTCGGAGAAGCGCGCGTTCGAGTTGATTACGCGCGGCGCGGAGATTAGCGCCGCTGAGGCTGAGCGCGTGGGCCTCATCAACCACGTCTTCGAGGATGAAGAGTTCGAGGCGGAAGTTGAGAATTATGTCGCCGGGTTCGAGAAGGTGAGCCGCTCGGCCGTGATGCTCTCGAAGCGTCTTCTTTATCACATGGACGGGATGACGTTCGACGCGGCGTTACAAGCGGGCGTTGACGTCAACGCCATCGCCCGCATGACTGAAGACTGCCAAAAGGGAATCGCCCGATTCCTTAAGAAGTGACGGAGGCACGTTGCCGGTAAGCCAGCGCGATTTCGATTGCACACTGGAGCACTGGCTCATAGATTCTACTCACCAGGCCAATCTCATACGCTTCCAGGCCGTCGAAGCGCCTGGCGGTTGCGAAAAGCTCTACGGCCCGCGCCGCGCCGATTAATCGCGGCAGGCGTTGCGTTCCGCCCCAGCCCGTAATAATTCCTAAGCGCGCGCCCGGATGAGCGAAGATTGCTCCGGGCGAAGCGCAGCGCGTGTCGCAGGCAAGAGCCAGGTCCAACCCTCCGCCCATGCAGTAGCCGTTGATTGCGGCGATGGTGAGTTGCCGCGCGTCCGCGATCTTCTGGAAGAGACGCTGTCCGCGCGCCGCGAATTCCCGCGCCGTCTCCGGCACAAGCGTCGTCAGTTCGCGTATGTCCGCGCCCGCGGCGAAGACATCATCTGTGCCAGTGAAGATGATGGAGGAGACATCCCTGCGCGCCGTCAGGGCCGAGACTACCGAGTCTAATTCTTCAAGGGTCGCGACGGAGAGCGAGTTGCGCTCCTTCGGGCGGTTGATGCGGACGATAACAAAAGAAGAGCGAGCCTCGACGACGACGGCTCGCTCTTTCATTTCCTTGTCCGGCTCCCTCATTCGCGTGGTCGGACGTTCTCGCGCAGGAAATTGACTATATCTTCGGTGGAAGTTCCGGGGAGAAAGACCTCAGCGATGCCTTCATTCTTGAGGCGCGCGATGTCTTCCTGCGGGACGATGCCGCCGACCAGAACCAGACAGTCATCCATCCCTTTCTCGCGCAGGAGCGAGACGATGCGTGGGCAGAGCGTGTTGTGCGCGCCGCTGAGGATCGAAACCCCGACCGCGTCAACGTCCTCCTGGAGCGCGGCGGCGGCGATCATCTCTGGCGTCTGGCGCAGGCCGGTGTAAATGACTTCCATCCCGGCGTCGCGCAGGGCGCGCGCGATTACTTTGGCCCCGCGGTCGTGGCCGTCCAGGCCCGGCTTGGCTACAAGGACGCGAATCTTTCTCTCGTTCATAACCCGGCGTTAGCGAATAAAAACTGTGAGCGGGCCG
>DATEMM010000071.1:0-8839 GCA_035275605.1 Pyrinomonadaceae bacterium | reverse complement strand
TCGCAAATCTAAAATTCAAAGATTCTCTATCCCGAACCGCTCCATCATGCGGTAGAGCGTCCGCCTGTCCACTCCCATAATCTCGGCCGCGCGCGTGCGATTTCCGTTGACTGTTTTCAAGACGTGCAGCAGGTAACGGCGCTCCACTTCGTCAAGCGACGGAAGGTCCTCATACAGCGCTGACAAAGCGTTGCGCGATGCGGCACGCACCTCGGCGCTCTGTAGCTTGGCGGGCAAATCTTCGGGGACTACTTCCTGGCCGCGCGCGTGAAGGGCCGCGTATTCAATCAGCGACTCAAGCTCGCGAACATTTCCGGGCCATTGATAGGCCGCCAGGAGTTTGAGCGTCTCTTCGGATAACCTGAGGCGCGCGCGCCTGGCTTTCGCTGACGCGGCCAGCAGGAAATGTTCGGCCAGGAGCAGGATGTCGCCGCGCCGCTCCCTCAGCGGAGGCACGCGCAGGATGACGACGCTCAAGCGGTAGAAGAGGTCTTCGCGGAAGTTCCCCGCTTTCACCTCTTTTTCCAGGTCGCGATTAGTGGCGGCGACTACGCGAGTATCCACGCGCGCGGTTTGAGACGACCCGACCCTTTTCACTTCCCCGTCCTGCAAAGCGCGCAACAGTTTGACCTGCATGGCCGGACTGGTTTCCCCTATCTCGTCCAGAAAGAGCGTTCCGCCCGAAGCCTCTTCCCAGAGGCCACGCGCGGCGCTGACCGCGCCCGTGAACGCGCCCTTGACGTGTCCGAACAGCTCCGCCTCAAGCAGCGATTCCGTCAGCGCCCCGCAGTTGACGGCGACAAAGCTTCTCGAAGCGCGCGGGCTGTGCTTGTGAACGGCGCGCGCGACCAGCTCCTTGCCTGTGCCACTTTCGCCCGTCACCAGCACGGTCGTGCGTGAGGGCGCAACCCTCGCGATCTCCTTGTAGAGCTCGATCATGGCGGGCGCGCGCCCCGTCAGCCCTGCCTCCTCGTACCGTGCAGTGAAGTCCTCCGAGACGCTCTCGTCAACTCCCGTGTTGGTCTCGCGTTGGAGGGCGCGCCTGACGGTCGCGACCACCTCTTCGACCTTGAACGGTTTTGAGATGAAGTCCCAAGCGCCTTCGCGCGAAGCTTCGACAGCCGCTTCGAGAGTGCCGAAGCCTGTCACGAGAATCACCGGGCACTGATCGCGCAAAGTTTGCAGGAGGTCCAGACCGCTTTGCTCGGCTTCGAGGTTGATGTCGCTGATGATTAAATCCGGGCGGCGGCTGGCGGCCAACTCCAGGGCGCGCCCCGGCGTCTGCGCGGTCTCAGCCTCCCACCCCTGCGCGTTGAAAATCTCGCACAGGAGGTCGCATGATGCGCGGTCGTCGTCAACCACTAGAATTCGTTTCATCAGCCTTCAGACCACCTTGAGCCGTTCACAACTTGAGCCGTTCACAACAGGCCCGCACGTTCTGCCTCTCTCTCCTCGACATCTTTGGCCGCCTCCCGTGCGACGGGAAATCGCAGGACGAATCGTGCGCCGCCGCCCGGCTCGCTCTCAACTTCGATTCGCCCGTCATGCTCCCCTATGACCTGGTTGACGACCACCAGCCCGAGCCCCGTTCCCTTCCCACGTTCCTTGGTCGTATAGAGCGGGTCGAAGATTTTGGCCTGCACCTCGCTTGTCATCCCGCAGCCGTTGTCGGCGAACTCGACCGCCGAGTAGCCCGCGCCTCCCCTTGTGCCAGAATCCTCGTAGAAAGTGCGGACGCGCAATTCGCCCACGCCGTCGGCCATCGCGTCCAGAGCGTTGCTGAAAAGATTGATGAATGCTTGCTGAAGGCGATCCGCGTCACCTTTAATCGGCGGCAGCGCCGGCTCAAGAGAGGTGATGAGGCTCACGCCGCGCGCTTCGAGCGCCGGAGCCATTGCGTCAAACATTCTGCCGAGAAGCGAGTTTAAATCGAGCGTGGAGAGCGCGGGAGCATCTGGCCGCGTGCGGTCCAGCATGCCTCTGACAATGCGCTCAATGCGCTCGATCTGCGCGGTGATGGTCTGGAGCCGAGCCTCCGCGGCTTCCGGGTCGCGGCGCAAGCTCCTGTGCAGCAATTGAACGTGGCCGCTGATGAGATTGAGCGGGGTTCCCACCTCGTGCGCAAACTGTGCTGCGGTCTGCCCAGCGGCGGCGAGGCGCTCCAGGGCTGTCAACGTGCGAGTCGTCTGCCACAGCTCAAGGTTAGCCTCTTCCAGTTGAGCATTGCGCTCCGCCAGTTTGGCGGTCGCCTCGCTGACACGCTCCTGTAGAATCCGTTTCTGTCCCTCGCGCTCCTCGGTCATCTCCAGCAGGCGAGCCGTCAGATTGTTATACTCGCGCGACAGCGTCCCGAGCTCATCCGCGGCGAAGATAGGCGCTTGAGCCTTCAAGTCTCCCGCCTTGGCGCGCGTCATAGCACCCAGCAGGTGCCCCACCGGACGGTAGACCAGATGGCGGAAGAGCAGGAAAATTCCGAGAGTAATCAGCGCGACCGCGACGAGCGCCATCCAGACAGCGCCGCGCCCGTAGCGGAAGGCAATCGTCGGGGCGTCATCCAGCTTCTCTATAACCTCCACGGCCCCGCTCAAGCGTCCGCTCTCCGTGATGGGGGCGAAGACGCGATAAAGCGAATCGTTCGCCCCAGCGGGCTGAGCACTGATGCTGCGCGTGGCCAGCCCCCCGCGCAAAGCCTCTTTCGTATCTTCGGGAATGTCCGCGACCGGCGCGTTCTCCGCAGAGGAGACGACGGGGACGAAGACGCCGCCCACTCTCTCCCAAACGCGCACCGTCAAGACGTCCGGGCGCACGCCGTGAACTAAGGTGGCCGAGCGCGCGAGCGTCTGCGGGTCGCGCGGTGCGGGAAGCTCGCTGATATGCTCTGCGAGGCTGACGGCCTGTAACTCCGCCAGCGCCTTCTGTTCTTCGCGGATGTGTTCGGCGACGCGCATACTGACGAGCGCCAGCACCATGCCGAGCACCGCGAGCGTGACGGCGCAAGCGAGCAGTGTTGTCTTCGTGTGAAGCTTAAGCGGATGCATGGGTCAGAGCAAACCTCTGCGCCGCACTGTTTTTAGAGGAACGACTGGCCGGCGCGGCAGACAGTATAAATCCTCCTGCCGACGGCTTCCTACGGCGGACGGTGTGCATTTGCGGCGCGGCGCGAAATCCAGCGGAACGATGATGAGCCGGCCTGGGCGAGATAAAGGGCGCAAAACCTGGAAGAAGCGCAAGCAGTCTATCCGTCAGGAGTGGAATGTAGCTGCCAAAACATTCCACCCCCGGCGGAGATGAAACTCTGCGTTTCGATTATTACTGCGGGGCCGCGGCTATGCACTGCTTGCGCGCCTGCCTGGCTGCCGCCTCTGCTTCCCTTCTCTCCTGCCCCTTTTTCGTTCGCGCTTCCTTGCGCGCTGCCGCGTAATCCTTTTCGCACTGCTTAACGGCAGTCCTGTACGCGGCGCTGTGCTTGACCTTCTTGACCGGGGCCGCGAAGCCGGTAGCGGAAAGCGCCAGCCCCATCGTCAGGGCCGCGAGTTTGAGTCTGATTGTCATGATTAGTCACCTTTCAAAATTAGTCTGCAAGTCCGAGATGGAGGGTCTTAAACCCCTTTTAGAAGAGACAGGACAGCAAGCAGAAGGCCAGGGACTCTAACCAGAGAAATAACCGGAAAAGTAAGGGGCAAAGCTGAAGGAAACGGCGTCGCGAGGCGGAAACGGTTGTGGCAGATTAGCCGGCAAGTGCAAATTTGCCACGCGTGAGAAACTAAAAAGGAAGAAAGGGAAGATGAGAGATTCGCTCTCTCATCTTCCCTTTCTTCCTTTTACCTTTTTACTTCTGCCTTACTTCGTCAACTCGTCCGCAATCTCCTTGGCGTTGAAAACCTTACGCAGGACTTCGAGCATCCCGCGCGAATCGACTGAGATGGCGCGGTTGACCGCCTCGTCGTAGTAGAAGTTGCCAACGAGCGATTGAATGTTGCCGTCGAAGATGAGGCCCACCAACTCGCCCTCCTTGTTGATGGTCGGCGAACCGGAATTTCCACCGATGATGTCGTTGGTCGAGACGAAGTTGTAGTGCGTCTTTAGATCAATCGCGGACTTCTTCTCCATCCAGCGCGGCGGCAGGTTGTACGGGAACTTGGCCCCGTACTTCGTGGAGCGGTCGTAGAGGCCGCCAAACGTCGTGAACGGCTCGACCATCTTGCCGTTCTCCATGTAGCCTTTGACCGCGCCGTAGGAGAGGCGCAGCGTGAAGGTCGCGTCCGGGTAGAGCTTCGTACCCTCGGTCTCAAACAGCGCCCGCGCTATCTTGCTGTAGCCCGTGCGCTCGACCCCAATCACTTCGCTCTCGTAACGCTTGCGCACATCGCGCGCCTCCTGGTCAATGCTGCGAGCGAGGACGATCATCGGGTCGTCAGACTTCTCTATAGTCTCCCAGCCGCCTGCGGCCAACTGCTTGCGGAACTCAGGGTCTTTGAGCTTCGTGCCGTCAATCAACTCGGCGGCGCGCGCCTCCGGCGTCCTTCCCGCCAGCACGCGATTCACCAGGGGGTCGTTCGCGCCGAAGGCTTCGGCCATGAAGGCCAGCGAATCGGCGAGCTTCAATTTCTCGAAGTCCGTGTGGATGGGCGCGGTCGAATAGAGCGCGAGTTCGAGCGAAGCTCGCTTCGCGGTCGTGTACTCGGGCAGGCGCTCGGCGTCCGGCTTGCCGCTTTCCGCCGCGAGGCGGACGAGCGTGCGCGCGTAGCCGAAGAGCGTAGAGTTGAAGCCCGCCGCGAGGTCCAGGAACCTTCTCTCTTTCGCATAAGAGGCCAGCCCCTTGTGCGCCGTCGAAATCGCGTCCCAGGCGTCGCCGTACTCCTTCTGGCGTCTGGGGTCGGCGGCGATTGCTTTACGCAGCGCCTCTTCGGCCTGCCGCTTGCGCTCGATGAAGGTCTTGTCCTGGAGGCCGGCCATCTGGCCGCGATAGACCTTGAGGCTGTTCTGGATGCTGTTCAGCTCGTTCTGGCCCTGCCGGTTCTGCTCCTCGCCCATCGCCATGTATTTTTTCAGCATCGCCTCGCGCCGCTCCAGCATGCGAATCAGGAGCGGGATGTTGACGTCGCGCAAGGATTCGAGGTGCGCCACCGTGTTGAGGCGAGAGGTAGAGCCCGGATGGCCGACGACGAAAACGAGGTCGCCTTCCTTAGCTCCCTTCTCGGACCACTTGAGATAATTCTCAACGTGGACCGGCTTATCGTTCTCGTAGACGCGAACCAGCGCCATGTCTATGTTGAAGCGCGGGAAGTTGAAATTGTCAGGGTCGCCGCCAAAGAAGGCGGCCTGGAATTCCGGGACGAAGACGAGGCGCACGTCCGTATATTTCTTGTAGCGATAAAGATTGTACTGCCCGCCCTGGTAGAGCGTGACGACATCGGAGCGCAGGCCCGTCGCCTTGAGCGACTCGGCCTCGATGCCGCTGATAGCGCCGCGCCGCGCCGTGAAGGCGTCGGCGTCCGCCATGCCCGCCTTGACCGAAGCGTTGACGCGGTCGGTCACATCCTCGACGCTCATCAGGACGTTCAATTCGAGGCTCGGAATCTTCATCTCCTCGGCGCGCGTGCGCGCGACGTAGCCCTCTTTGGCGTAATCCTTCTGCGGTGTGCTCAGCTCACCTACGAAGTCCTCGACGATGTGATAGTTGGTCAGCACCAGGCCGTCTGGCGAGACGAAGGAGCCGGAGCCGCCGCTGTTGAAGCGGACCGCGGACATCTGCACTTTCTTGAGCCAGGCGTCCGTCACCTCGAAACCGTACTTGCGCTTGATCTCGGCCTTCGGGACGTTATTAATCGGCCACATGCCCTCGTCCGCGAGAGCCGTCAGGTGAAGCGTCTGGAGCGCGAAGAGCGCCGCCAACAGCGCGCAGAAAAATTTTCTCAGTTTCATAGCATCCTCGAAAAAATAGGTTTTGACCGGGAGGAGAATCAGATCATCTCGTTTAGAACACCGGGTCAGTTAAAGGGATGCCTGAATTGATAACCGCGGGAGATGTATAATGTCAAGCCGATTGGTCAACTCATCTTCCGAGCCGGGACGAAACAGCAAAATCGCCCGGAAGCCTTAACAGCCTCCGAGCGGTTTTGTCAGACGTTCATTTTGGCTGGCTACGGCGCTGGCACAAGAAAGACATCCCACGCCCAGCGTCCCACCTGCGCGCCCTTTGTGTCCTTGACCTTCGCGCGATACCGAAACAGGTTGCCGTACTGGTCGGTTTTCTTCGACTCTTTATAATCAAGCTCCAGTGTGGCGACACCCAATTCCAGCAAGCCGTGCAACTCTCCTGCGTCTGAGATACCGTCGTGATTTGCATCCCGCCAGAGCCGCAAGCTGGAGAAGACGGCATCTCTCCTATCTATTACTCGGTCACCGTTGCCGCCATTAGCTGCTTTGTCATATTCGCCCAGGGCCAGGAAGCCGTTAGGCACGTCCGCTTCCGGCTGCGGCGTGTAGTTGCCGAAGAGTTCTGAGCCGTTGTCTATCTGACCGTTGTTGTTGCGGTCGAGTGCGAGCCAGGCGTCGTCCGCGCCAGGGGCCGTCCAGGAGCGACGCTCGCGTGTGCCGTTTGTGTCGAGGTCGAAGTTGACTCCGCCCTGAGCGCTGGTTAGAGCAAAGCCGTCG
Organism: Pyrinomonadaceae bacterium; assembly: GCA_035275605.1. GTDB lineage: Bacteria > Acidobacteriota > Blastocatellia > Pyrinomonadales > Pyrinomonadaceae > QHXM01. The sequence continues at coordinate 2,182 of DATEMM010000071.1, read as the reverse complement.
CCGAGCACGTCAATCAGGATGGGAGAGCCGCAGCACTCCGTCCCGCCCAGAGTCCAGAAGCAGCAGATGTCATTGCCACGCGAAGAGCAACACAAGCCGGAATCGTCGGGGGTAGTGCCCGGAGGACAGCTTCCGTTCCAGCTCGGCGTAGTGCAGCTAGAACTGCTGCCGGAACCGCCGCTGCGGGTTATCAGGATGAATTCGCCGCGTACCGTAGAGTCATCGCCCACATCACCCCAGTCGCCGCGCTCACCGCGGCCCAGATTTTGGAGTTCAACTCCGCTCCGACCATCAACCGGACTGGACGAAGGACACTGGGTCGTAGAAGCTGCTCTGCCCTTATCACCACCCGCCGCTGAGACTCCCGGTAGACCGCTCTCGCCCCCCCTGCCTTGCGGGCCACCACGTCCCTCCCACTGAGAATGGACAATATTTCCCATCCAGTTAGCCGGAACGCTGATGGTGATGTCCGCGCCGTCCCCTCCGGTGCCACCCTTCCCGCCTTTTCCTCCATTCCCGCCTCTCCCGCCACGACCGCCTGGGCCTCCAGTGCCACCGTTTCCCGCGCCGCCCTGATCGCAAGGGCAATCCGCGCCGTCGCCGCCTCTACCTCCTCTCGCGCCGTTACCGCCGAAACCTCCCTGTCCTCCTGTCCCCCCTTCTCCCCCTTCTCCTCCATTAGCGAAAAAGTAATAATCCCCCGTCGCATTAGGAATGTTGTTATTTTGAACTCCGGCGTCGTGCCCACGGCCTCCTCGTCCTCCCTGGTCACCTGTATGGCCGGTTCCCCCGGAATTACCTGGAAATCCGTCCAGGCCATTCGGACTCCCGCAAACTCCATTGTCTCCTCCAGGCGAAGGGTCGGGCGCGCCATTCGACCCTGGGTCTCCGATACTGCCGAGTGTGCCCTGAGAACCAGGGCCGCCACTTGTATCTTTGCTCTGCACACGCCACGCCGCCTTTTGAAAGCTCGCCTGCTTCGCCTTTTTCTGCTCCTCAAGCCACTCCTTGCGAGTCTTACCGCTGGTGTCAATAGTAAGGGTCCAATCTCGCTCCAGTAATCGTCGGACGAAATTTTTTAGCGAGGGCGAATGGCTGTAACTGATTGTGGTGAACCTGACCCCCTGTTGCTTCATGGCAGTTTCCAGCGTAGTGCCCATCGCTCCTTCCATCTCGATAGGAAGGAAGGCCACGTTGTAGTTGCCCTTGATAACAACATGCCGTCCCTCGAAAATCACCTTCTTAGCCAGAATGACCGTATCGCCGGTTATCTCGACCTGTTCAGGCAGGTACAGGACGTCGGCGAGCTGCGCGCCCTTCAGCCGCCTGTTTCCAACGCGCACTGTCTGCATCTCGGGCATTTGCGCGAAGGCTGGGGCCAGCTTCTTCTCCCAGCCATCTTCCAGTAAATCATTCGGCTCAAACGGCACACCTTTTTTAAGGAGCAGGTCTCGCGCCGGTTTGAAATTGTTGCGCCGTCGAGCCTCTTTATCCTGCTGCACATGAGACCGCGATGACGCTACCTGTGAGGAAGATTGTTCGGATTGTACCGGAGGTTGCAGTCTATTATTTTGGTGGCGTAGGACTGTGCCAGTGGCTGTGAGAAAGAAGACCAGAGCAAGAACAATCGCGTACATTCTAAGCGACATGGTGTGCTCCTTATACAGGGCTGACGCTTATCGGCTGGGCTTGTTGAGAGCATGAGTCCTTAGGATGAGGGTGGCTCATACTGTCGTGAGACGGGAGGCTACACACGCCTTATACACCACGGTCTGAGCCCTGTCAACGAAGTTTTTATGGTACCCTTAACTCAAAGTTTATGGGCTTATTCGACTGGAAGCGGCGGGCGAAGGGGATGGACAACGAAGCGATTGCAGAGAGATTTGTGCGGCTGGCGAACCTGATGGAGATCAGGGGCGACGACCCTTTCCGCGTGCGTTCCTATCGCAACGCGGCGGAAGTGATCGAGACCTGGCCAACGCCGCTGAAGCGAATCGCGATGGAAGAGGGCGCGAAGGGCTTGCAGACTCTCCCAGGCGTGGGCAAGGCCATCAGCGGCAAAATCCTGGAGCTTTTAGAGAAGGGCACGTTCGACGCCTGGGAGAAGCTGATCGTTGAAACGCCGGAAAGCACCCTGGATTTGCTGCGCGTCGGCGGCATAGGTCTCAAGACGGCCACGACG
>DATEMM010000070.1:0-5040 GCA_035275605.1 Pyrinomonadaceae bacterium | reverse complement strand
CAGCGCCGGGTGCTCGCGCCGCAGATGTATCCAGTCCCGCGTCCATTCAAACATGCGCTGCTCATCAATGGTGCGTCCAGCTTTGGTGAAAGCGTTGCGAGAATCTCCGGGAAAGCCGCCGGGAAAATCTCGCCGGTTGTCCGGGTCTTCGCCCCCCTGCATCGCTATCTCGTCGCCGTAGTAAAGCTGCGGAATGCCGCGGACGCTCAGCAGGAATGCAGTGTGCAGCAGAGCCCCTTCCAGGTTCATGCCTTCGACCGAGACCGTGCGCTTCACGTCGTGGTTGTTGAGCATCGTCGTCAGCCGCGCAGGGTTAGGGTAGAGCGCATCATATTTGAGCGTATCGCGCAGGTGGCGGACAGGCTTCTTGCCTGCGAAGACGTCCAGGGACGCCTGCCAGAGCGCGAAGTCGAAGACAGAATCAAGCTCCGTATCAACTCCGTCCCACCCAACGCGCCCGCCCATGAAGAAGGCCGTGTGGACGGGGTCGCGGTCGAAGACTTCGCCGACCATCCACATCTTCGGATACTGGCGATGAAGCGCCTGCGAGAGGTCGCGCATGAAAGGTCGCGGCATGTACTGGATGGTGTCCTGGCGGACGCCGTCGAGCCCGGTCATGCCTATCCACCAGAGCGCGTTCTGAATCTCGTAGCGGGAAACTTCCGGCTCCTCCTGATTCATGTCCGGCAACTGGTCGTTGAACCAGCCGTCGAGAGTCGGGCGGCGCTCCTCAGCCGACGTGTTGGGCGAGAGCAGTAGATCACCGCGAAAGGGGTTCTGGATGTGTGCGGCGACTGTGCCATGAAACCAGTCATCGAGCGGCGGGTCCGTGGTCCAGGGGTGCTGCACGCCAACGTGATTCGCCACCTGATCCTGTATGACCTTGAGCCCCAGGCGGTGTGCCTTTTCGACCAGCTCGCGCAGCACCCGCATGTCACCAAAATGGTCTTCGACCGCGTAGTAATCAATCGCGTGATAGCCGTGGTAATTCGTGTTCGGGCACCAGGGTTTGTCGCACGTATGCACGCCATTCGGGTTGTCGTACCAGGGATTGAGCCAGAGCGCGGTCACGCCCAGCTCTTTCAGGTAGGGCAGATGGTTGATGACGCCCCGCAGGTCGCCGCCGTGAAAGGCGCGTGGATTTTTGCGGTCGTTGGCCTCTTTGGGAGAGTTCGCGGGCGCATCGTTCGAGGGCTCCCCGTTGCTGAAGCGGTCGGGCATTATCAGGTAGATGACGTCGTCGTTCGTGATGCCCTGAAAATTGGTCGCCGCGTCGAGCGGGGCATTGAGTTGAAACGGGATGGTCGTTTGGCCCGCCACGGTTTCGAGCTGTAAGGGATAATTGCCAGGGCGCGCTGCGCGATCGATCTCAACGCTGACGAAGAGATAGGTGCCTGCCGGGTTGACGACGACGGCCGAGGGCGTCGTCTCCGGACGCGTGGAGGTCACGCGCGCCCCGTGCAGGTTAGCGCCGCGAACGACCAATCGCACGGGATTGATGGTGTGCCCGGCCCACCACGAAGGCGGCTCAACCTTTGAGATTACGGGCGCGGCGGCGGAAGAAGGCTGGGGCCAAGAGGCGAACGTCTCTCGGCAGCCCAGCAGGCAAAGGAGCGCCGTTGCCGCCGCGGCCAGTAAGTTTTTCTGTAATCGAAAGCTCACGCTCGGTTAAGGATTTAATGAATTTCGATAAGGATGCTCTCTTAAAACCGGCCCGGTTTTAACTCAACTCTTTGGGCCAAAAGTTTAAGGCTGAAAGCTCAGGGCCTTTTCGGAATCGTGTTGACCTCGGGCGGAGGCAGCGTCTCTGTCGGCGGCTGGCCGTCGGGAGTGCCTGCCGCAGCGTCACCGTCCGCCCCTTTGCGCGCCTCTTCGAGCCGCTTGAAGATGGCCAGTTCCCTTTCGGCTTCAGATTTTCGCTTCAGCCGGGAGTAAGCCGTGAAAAGCTGGTAATGAATGCCAGGGTCCGTTTTGGTCATCGTCGCCCCGCGTTCGAGGATGACCACGGCCTCGTCGTAGCGCTTGAGCCGCACCAGCAGCTTGCCCAAATCGTAATGTGCCGGAAAATTATTCGGATTAAGCGCGATGGCACGGCGCAGCAGTTTTTCCGCCTCGACTGTCTCGCCGCGCTCACCCATGATGAAACCTATGTTGGCGATGACGTCGGCGTTATCCGGTTGAATACTGCGAGCACGCTGGAAGGCTGCGAGCGCTTCGTCATAAAGGCCCAGCGCGCGTGAGGCATAGCCGATGAGGTACTGTACTTCGGCAGATTTCGGGAACCGCTCCGCGGCGCGCACGTAAACCTCGTGCGCCTCAGCGTAGCGGCGGCGGCGAAAGTGTGCTGCGCCCAGGCGAATTCGATAAAGCAGGTTCAGGGCGTCCTGCTCGATTGCTCGCTCGTAAAATTCGATCGCCTTGTCGTTACGCTGATTCTTAGCCAGCTCTTCGGCAATCATAAAGTTCGCTTCCGGGAAATTAGCGCGCAGCTCAAGAGCCTTCTGCCAGTAGCCGAGCGCGTTTTCGCTCTGAGCTCGGGCGGACGCGATGAGCCCAAGACGATAAAACGGCTCGGCCTCCGAAGGCCGCAGCGTCGCGGCGGTTTCAAACGCGCGGGCAGCTTCGTCGAGCCTATCAAGGTTGTAGAGCGCGACCCCAAGGTTATAGAGCACCTCGAAGGTGTTGGGGCGCAGATTGTTGGTGCGCTCGAAGAGTCCGACGGCGCGCGCGTATTCGTTCGCTTCGGCCAGAGATAGCGCGAGAGTAAAGAGCACGCGCGGGTCGTCGCCAGCCGCCGCCTCTATCGCGTCCGCCAACCGGGCGGCGTCTTTGGCGCGCCCCGCGCGAATGTATGCGCCCGCGAGCATTAGCAACAATCGAGTATCTTTAACGCTCTCGGCGCTGGCCGCCCCGCTAACGCCCGCAGCCTTTTCCAGCAGCGGAATCGCGCGCGTGAAATCGCCTCGTCCGGCGTACAGGATGCCGAGATTGATAATCGCCTGCTGGTGCGTGGGCGCGACGCGCAGGGCCGCCTCGAAAGTCTCAATCGCTTGCTCGGCGCGGTTGGTGCGCGCCAGCAAGACTCCCAAATTGACGAGCGCGGCTGCGCCTCGCGGATTTAATCGAAGCGCCTCACGGTATTCGCGCTCCGCTTCAACTGCCTGCCCGCGCTGATCCAGGATGACTCCCAGGAGGGTGTGCGCGTCCGCGTTTCGTGGGGCGGAGGCGATGAAGCGACGGACGCCGGCTTCCGCTTCGTCCAGTCTCCCTTGCTGGAGCAAAGCCGCAGCTTCGCCAAGCTCCGCCGGTACCTCTTTTTGTGCGCCCGCGCCAGCCCTTGCGGTCGAGCCCGCCGTCCGTCGCTGTTGCGCTGAGACCGAAATGGTGCCAATCCCCGTCGTTAGCGACAGGCCCAACAGGCACAAGCAAGCCAGGAGCCTTGAGTCCGCAAGTGATAGCAATTTTCGAGAGTCGCGCATCAACTCAATCATGACCGCTTTGAAGATGGGACTTTATTCGCCGCGCCGCTCGGCGTGAAGCTTTTGGATAATCGCTTCCTGTTCCGCGGCCTCCTGGGTTTTGCCCAGACGCCTGTAAGCCAGGGCCAACTGGTAATGCGGCTCGGGGTTTTTCGGAGCAAGCTCGACCGCGCGCCGCAAATGCTCAACCGCTTCCGCGGGCCTTCCCTGCTGGATAAGAGCGCGCCCTATCGTGATGCGCGCTTCGTAAAGATCACCGTTCAAGGCTATGGCGCGCGCGAGCGCTTCGATGCCTTCCTTCGTCCGTTCGCCGCCGAGTTTGACGAGCAACACTCCCAGGCCCAGGTGTCCTTCGGCGCTCTCTTTGTCTATGGCCAGCAGCCCGCGGTACTCAACGAGCGCATTATCATAATCCCCTGCGGTCTCAAGCGCCGTGGCTAGAAAGAACCGCGCCTTCGTGTCCTGCGGTCTTAAAGCGACCGCCGTGCGAAAGACCGAGGCTGCGCCTGACGGATTGCCCGTGCCGAAGAGTGCGCGCCCGAGCGCAAGCTGCGCGTCGAAGTTTTTGGGCGCGAGCGCGGCTGCCTTTGTCACGGACGAGAGCGCGCCCGCGCTATCACCCTTGACGGCCAGGATGACCCCGAGCAGGGTCAGGGCTTCGGCCGCCTGGTCTTTCAGTTGTTCGCCGGTTGAAAGATTGCCACTGGGCCGGGCCGTCGCCGCGACTGAAACGCGCACGGCATCCCTGGCGACCCGCTCGGCCTCTTCAAGTCGGCGTAAGTTGAAGAGCGCGACCGCGCCGCCGTAAAGCGACAGCCCGTCGCCGGGCTGCCCGTCAACGATCGCGTCGAAGACCTCCACGGCCTCCGCATAGCGAGCCGCGCGCAGCAGCTCGAAGCCGACGGCGCGCGCCTCGGCCAGCTTTCCGGCGTTCGAGGGATTTGCCCTGACTTCGCGGACGAGTGCGATTAACTGCTTCTGCTCAAGGCGGTCGTTCGCGGGCACCTGCGCGTGGACGGCTATAGACGTGAGCGCAATGAGCGCGGCCAGAATGATCGGCCGCAACCGCCAACGCTCACTGGAAGCAGCCTTCAAAAAATCCAGGCAGGTGCGGCGCATAAGAGCTCACGAAACAGGGGAGATTAGGTCTCAAAGGGATGACGGGCACAGGTTATAGTTTTTACCTGCCAATCTCAAGGCCGGCGCATCTGGGGCCCGCACCCTATAAAGAATCGAGTGGCAAGCACGCCGTTGCTGCCCGCCACTCGAATCACGAATCGCTTTCAAGACGCCCGGCCGTTTACCAGACGAGCCTCAATCCCCACTCGAACTGGCGCTGCCTTTGGGCGCTGGTGTCTATGCCGATGTGGAAGCCTGCCGGGGTGTCCTGCGTGTTGGTCAGGCACTGTGACGCGTTGAAGACGCCGTTCGTAAAGCACGGCTCGATGTTGCGCGCCGGGACGTTACGGTTGACGTGGTTCAGCACGTTGAAGACCTGAACGCGCGCCTGAATGTTGAAGCTTTCGCCGATACGGAAATTCTTGAACAAGGACATGTCCCA
>DATEMM010000069.1:0-6146 GCA_035275605.1 Pyrinomonadaceae bacterium | reverse complement strand
CGTCCGGGTCCAGCCCCTTGGCCTGTGCCAGCAGCGCCGCAAAGAGCTGTCCAGGGATGATGTACGGAATAGGAGCCAGAAATTCATCCACGTCGCCGGGCATTCGTATCGCGCGCGTGCTGGCGTTCGCTGCCTCCTCGTCCGCAGTGATGACGAGCCGCTCGGCCCGCAGCTCCTTCAAACGTTCGAGCAGCTCTTTGACGCTCCCGAGCATTGCGCCGGGCGGGGCAAAGAGGATGACGGGGAAGTGGCGCTCGACCATCGCGACGGGGCCGTGCAGAAAGTCCGCCGAAGAGAAACGCTCGGCCACGACGTAACAGGTCTCCATCAACTTGAGCGCCAGCTCGTAAGCGTTCGCGTAGATCAGGCCGCGCCCGACGACGACGCAGTTTTCCATGAAGACGTAGCGCTCGACCAGTTCCTCGATGGCGGCGCGGCTTTGGAGCGCCCGCTCGGCGTATTCTGGAATGGCTTCGTAAGCTGGAACTGTGCCACCGGCCGCGAGCGCGCCCGCGAGCATGTAGAAGAGAAGCATCTGCCCCGTGTAGGTCTTGGTGGCGGCGACCGAGCGCTCGCGCCCGCCGTGCATCAGAAGCGTCTCGTCCACGACCCTGGTCATGGACGAGGCGGCCTCATTCGTAATCCCGACCGTGCAGGCCCCGCACGAGCGCGCATTCTCCAGAACGCGGTTGATGTCTTCGCCTTCGCCCGATTGCGAAACGCCGATGACGAGCGCGCGATTGAGCTTCAGCTTAGCCTTGTAAATGGTGTGAACGGACGGGGCGGCGAGCGAGACGGGTATGCCCGTAGTCACTTCGAGCAGGTAGCGGCCAAAGAGCGCGGCGTTGTCGGAGCTGCCGCGGGCGACGAGGACGATTAAGTCCAGGTCTCGCTCTTTGAGAAACGCTCCGAGACGCTCGACCTTGCCCCGCTCTTCCTGAATAGTCTTCAGTAGCGCCGCCGGCTGCTCGCCAATCTCCTGTAACATTAAAGACAAAGGCGTCACCCTTCTCCGCTGGAATATCTCAGCCGCGTGCGGCTCGCGCGGCGCGTAACTTCATTGACACCGAAAACGTCACCGTGATAGTTGTCTCCCGCGCCGCCGCCTTTAGAGCTTTTCATGATGGCGACCACACAATAGTGAAAAGGCCCGTAGAGCGCAACCGTTCCACCGTCCGAGAGGATTCAAATGGACGCCGCAGCCGAAATCAGGAAAAGCGCGACGAGCAGTCGGCTGCTCTCGCTGGACGTGTTCCGCGGGCTGGCTATCGCGGGCATGGTGCTCGTCAATAACCCAGGCACTTGGAGCAGCATCTACTGGCCGCTGCGGCACGCAGAGTGGCACGGATGGACGCCGACGGATTTGATCTTTCCTTTCTTCCTCTTCATCGTCGGCGTCTCCATCACGCTCGCGCTCGCGCCGCGCGTTCATGCTGGCGGCGATGACCGAGCCCTCGTCAGGAAAATCTTCAAGCGCTCGGTCATCATTTTCGCCCTCGGCCTCTTTCTCAACGGCTTTCCCTTTTTCGACCTGGCGGAGATTCGCATCCCAGGTGTCCTACAGCGCATCGCCATCTGTTACCTGGCCGCGTCCCTCCTGTTCCTGAAAGTTAAAGACTGGCGCGCGCAAGCCTTGATTGCCGTCTGCCTTTTACTCGTCTACTGGGTTTTGATGACGACTGTGCCGGTGCCGGGTTACGGCGCGGGCGATCTAGGCAAGGAAGGGAACCTGGCGGCCTACATTGATCGCTGGCTCCTGGGCAGGCACATCTGGAAGGGCGGGAAGGTTTTCGACCCGGAAGGGTTGCTGAGCACTGTGCCAGCGATCTCGACTACCCTGGCGGGAGTTTTGACCGGGCGATGGCTCGGCACGAGCCGGACGCAGTTGGAGAAGGCCAGGGGGATGCTCTTTGCGGGAGCGTGCGCCGTCGCGCTGGGCTGGGCCTGGCACATTCTGTTCCCGATTAACAAATCGCTCTGGACAAGCTCCTACGTCGTCTTCACGGCGGGCGCGGCGCTCCTGCTGCTGGCCCTCTGCTACTGGCTGGTGGACATCAAGGGCAAGCGCGCCTGGGCCAGCCCTTTCGTCATCTTCGGCGTCAATGCCCTGGCGCTTTTCGTCTTCTCCGGCCTGCTCGGACGCTTGATGGGCATTATCAAAGTGCCGCGGGGCGATGGCACATCCATGGCCCTTCAACCATACATCTACCAGAATCTCTTCGCCTCGTGGGCCTCGCCCCCTAACGCCTCGCTCCTCTACGCCGTCACGTATGTCATGTTCTGGCTGCTCATGATGTGGCTTCTTTACCGAAAGAATATCCTGATAAAAGTGTAGGCGCTGGTTTCAGCTCTAATTAATCGTTGACTTTGTTCGCGCGCGCGGGCCTGTAGCCCGGCCCGCGCAGGACGCGTCCCGCGAGCGCCGTTGTGCGCTGCCCGTTGTCAACGCTCAACTGGCCGTTGATGATGACGAAGGGTATGCCCTCCGGATATTGATTCGGGTTCTCGAACGTCGAGCGGTCGCGCACGCTCTCAGGGTCGAAGATGGTGATGTCGGCAAACGCCCCTTCGCGCAGCACGCCCCTGTCTTTTAAGCCGACCCGCGCGGCGGGCATCCCTGTCATCTTGCGTATGGCCTCTTCGAGTGTCAGAAGATGCTCGTCGCGCACGTAGCGCGAGAGGATACGCGGGTACGAACCCCACCCGCGCGGGTGGCCCTTCGCAGTCGAGAGCGGCCCATCCACGGCGCGCGCGCCGCTGTCCGTGCAGATGGAGACGAAGGGCGAGCGCAGCACGGCGCGCAAATCGTCCTCGGACATCATGAAATAGATCGCGCCGGTCTGCCCGTGGTCCGCCAGGATCAGGTCGAAGAGCGCGTCCAGTTCACCCTTCCTCTGCTCGGTCGCAATCTCTGAGAGACGCTTGCCCTGCAAGCTCTCAAGCTCGCGGTTGACGACCGCGCTGATGAGCACGCCGGCCGCCCCGCCGCTTCCCAGGTAGATATTTTCCCACTCGCTCGTGTCGGACGTAATCTCTCGCTTCAGGCGCTCGCGCGTCGCAGGGTCGCGCAGTCGCTCCAGCATGCGCGCGGTGCCGCCTTCCTGCGCCCAGGGAGGAAGGCAGGCGGCGAGCGCCGTGCTGCCTGCCGTGTAAGGGTAGACGTTCGCGCCGACATCCAGGCCGCCGGCCCGCGCCGCTTCGATTCGTCTGAGGATTTCGGGCATACGCCCCCAGTTCTGCTTGTAGGCCGTCTTGAGGTGCCAGATTTCGACCGGGAGACTGGCCCGGCGTCCTATCTCGAAGACCTCCGCGAGCGAGGAGTCTATGGCGTTGGCCTCGCTGCGCTGGTGCGTCGCATAAATGCCGCCGTAGCGCTGGGCCGCCCGTGCCAATTCGATTAGCTCCTCTGTCCGGGCGAAGCGCGCAGGCACGTACTGCAAGGAGGTCGAGAGCCCTAGCGCGCCGTCTTCCATAGCCTCCGCGACGTGTCGGCGCATCTGTATCAGCTCGTCCGTCGTCGGCGGGCGATTGTCAAAACCTATGACCAGGGCGCGCACCTGCGTCGCGCCGACGAAGGTCCCCAGATTGACGCCCGTGCCCTGCTTCTCCAGGCGGCTGAAATACTCGCCGAGCGTGTGCCAGTCAACCGTCAGGTTGTAACGGCTGTAGAAGTCTTTGTCTTCCGCAATCAGCCGCTCGTTGACGGGCGCGACGGAACTGCCTTCGCCGGTGATTTCGGTCGTCACGCCCTGCATGACCTTGCTCATGGCGCGCGGGTCAATCAAAAGATTGATCTCCGATTGACCGAGTAAATCTATGAAGCCGGGGGCGACGACGAGGCCGCGCGCGTCAATCGTCCGGCGAGCGCGTGCCCTCTGGAGCCTCCCTATGCGAACGATTCGGTCGCCTTTGATTGCCAGGTCCGCCGCGTAGGCTCGCCGCCCTGTGCCGTCAACTATGCGTCCGTTTTTGATGAGCAGGTCGTACTGCGGCGCGGGCGCGGCCTCACTCGTCAGAAGCGTCGAAGAGAGCAGCGCGGCGATGCCGATTAGCGAGCAGATGGCGATGATTGATTTCATCAAAGACTCCGAAAGATACTGAAAGATACGGAAAGCTTTATTGACCGGGCTGCATTCTGCCTGCATCATGCCGGGCTGGCAAGAGATTTGTCAGGGCGGTCGGCAGCATGACGGCTCCGCCCGCACAGACTATAATCGGCGAGCCTGCGGGCGGAAGAGAAAAACTTGAACGGACGGTAAAAAGATTGGCTGAAGCGACGAAGCAGAGAAGAATAGTGACGCTCGGGGAAGTGGCGCGCATACTCAACGGCAGGTTGACCGGGGATGAAGATGGGGAAGTCCTGGACGTGACTCACGATTCCAGGCAGGCAAAGGACGGCTACCTCTTCGCAGCCGTGCGCGGCGGGCAACTGGACGCGCACAAATTCGTAGGGCAGGTGATGGAGCAGGGGGCCGTCGGCGTTATCTCTGAGCTGGAGTGCCCGGCGAACTTCGCGGGCGCGTGGATCGAGGTCGAAGAGATGCGGCGCGCAATGGCGCTCGCCGCCGCGCAGGTTCACGGCCACCCGTCGCGTGAGTTACAGCTTGTCGGCATCACCGGCACTAACGGCAAGACGACCACCACGTACCTCGTCGCTTCGATTGCGGATGCGGCGGGCGAGCCTGTGGCTATGACGACGACGGTAGAGTATCGCGTGGGGGATGAAAGATGGAAGGCTGAGCGCACGACGCCAGAGGCGACGGATATGCAGCGCATCCTGCGCCGCGCAGTCGAGGCTGGCTGCCGCACGGCCGTCATGGAAAGCTCCTCGCAGGCGATTGACCTGCACCGCTGCGACGCGCTCCAATACTCGGTCGCAGTCTTCACCAATCTGACGCGCGACCACCTGGATTATCACGGCACGATGGAAGAGTATTTCGCAGCCAAGCGCAAGCTCTTTGACGGGAGCCTCGGCGGGACTCCGCGGACGTGTGTCATCAATGTGGATGACGAGCGCGGGCATGAATTGGCGAAAGAGCTGGAAGGAGGTGGCGGGACGCGCGTCGTGCGCTACGGCCTGAACGAGGACGCGGACGTGACGGCGACGGCCGTAGATCATTCGCTTGAGGGAATGGGTTTTCTGCTGCTGACGCCCGCGGGCAAGCGCGCCGTTCGCTCGCCGCTCGTCGGGCGTCCGCACATCTATAACATCCTGGCGGCGACCGCCGCCGGGCTCGCTCTCGGCTACGACCTGGACGTGGTTGCCAGCGCGATTGAGAGTTGCAAGGGGGCACCCGGCCGCTTCGAGCGCGTAGAGCACGCGGGCGATTTCGCCGTCGTGGTGGACTACGCGCACACGGACGACGCGCTCTTGAACGTTCTACGCACGGCGCGCGACGTGACGCGCGGGAGAATCATCACGGTCTTTGGTTGTGGCGGCGACCGCGATCATTCAAAGCGCGCGCCGATGGGCGAGGCCGCGGCCAGTTTGAGCGACGTGGTGATACTGACCTCGGATAACCCTCGGACGGAAGACCCTCTGAAAATTCTCGCCGACGCAGAAGAAGGAATGAAGGGGACCGGCAAGCCTTACCGGAAGATAGCGGACCGCCGCGAGGCCATCCACCAGGCGATTTCGGAAGCGCAGAAGGGCGACCTGGTCGTTATCGCCGGCAAGGGGCACGAAGATTACCAGATCATCGGGCGCGAGGTCTTTCACTTCGACGATAAGGAAGTGGCGCGTGAGGCTCTGGGCGCGCGTGTGCAGAAAAACTAGGAATAGTTCATGGGCGGCGGCGGGTTCTCATTCCAGTCCGTGTGCTTGACCGCGCTCTTATCCGTCATGGCTCCGGCGACTATCAGTAGAATCGCGCCCGCCGCGATGGCGAACATGCCCCACGCCGGCTGAATGACGACGCCCGTCAGCTCGTCCGCCAATCTCCCGAACTGTCCGGAAGCCCCGCCGGCTTCGATTCCGCCAGAGGGGATCGCCTGCCTCAGCGCCATCTTGTAGGTGAAGAAGTCGAAGGCCAGGATGGCGAGCGCCACGACGCCGGTCACTATCAGCGGCTTGAAATTATTCTTGAGCGCCAGCGCCAGCGAAATTCCGCCAAGAGCCATAATCAAGAGGCCGGTACTGAAGCGCG
>DATEMM010000068.1:0-10772 GCA_035275605.1 Pyrinomonadaceae bacterium | reverse complement strand
GCGATTGCGCGGCTGGCCAGGGAGACGGGCGCGCCCGTCTGGAGCGTCAACTCAGGGTTTTACGAGACGGGCGAGACGGGCGTCGGCTCCGGCGACGTTATCACCTTGAAACCGCCGCGCATCATCATGGTAGCCGACGAGGGCGTGGATCAATCCAGCTACGGCGCGCTCTGGTGGCTCTTTGACCAGGCGGGCGTGGAGTTCACCGCGATGTCGATTGCCAACCTCAAGCGGGCTGAGCTGGATCGCTACAACGTCATCATCATGCCCGACGGCTCGCCCGACCGTTACTTCGCGTCCTTCGGCAAAAGCGGCGTCGAGACCCTGCGCGCCTGGACGCAGCGGGGCGGGACTCTCGTCTGCGTCAAAGGCGCGGCCGTCTTCGCCGCCCTCAAGGACGTGAACCTGACGTCGTCGCGCCTGGTTGGTTCCGACGAAGACGAGCAGAAGGAGCAGGAGCAGGGCGAAGAAAGGAGCGAGCCTGCGCCTACGCCCTCGCCGTCACCGCAACCGGAGGCGACCGCGAAGGAGCAGGCGGCGACGCGAAGGGGACAGCGTGGGACGGGGCAGACAGCGACCGAAGAGCGGCGCGAGGCATCGGACCAGACAGAGAAATTGGAGGGGGCACCGCCGGAGCTTCCGCCCATCGCATCGCCTTCGGCGCGTCCGGGCGTTGTGCCAGAGGCAGTGCCGGGCGCAATCATGCGCGCCACGATTGACCGGACGACCTATCTGACCTACGGCTATGAGGAAACGCAGCTCCCCGTGCTGGTCAACTCGGGCTACTTCTTCCGTCCCTCAAAGGAGGGCACGAACGCCGTCATCTTCTCTCTGGACCGCAGTCAGGAGCTTCGTCTCTCGGGCTTCGTCTGGCCGAACAACACGGAGCGGCTGCTACGGGGCACGGCCTACGTGATAGAGGAGCCGACGGGCCGAGGCCACGTCGTGCTCTTTGCGGAGGAACCCAACTTCCGCGGCATCTGGCGCACGACCGTGCGCCTCTTCTTCAACTCGATCCTCTTTCCGTCGGCAATGTGATTTAAAGACAGTCTGGAGTCTGGAGTCCGAAGTCTGAAGTCAAGACAAGCTCTTGGTTTTTGACTCCAGACTCTCAGACTCCAGACTCCTGACTTATGTTTAAGGTAAGGGCTGAGTTTCATGAGGATTTGGAGGTCGGGGCGGGAATGGGGCGCGTGCGCGCCTTTTTCGCGGACCTCGATAACTTCGCGCGGCTGATGCCGGGCGTGGAGAGCATCCACCTGGAAGAGAACGGAGTGGCGCTCTGGAGGGTGAGCGTCGAGGTGTCGCTCATCGGCGCGATGCGCGGGACCTTCGCGCTGGCACAGCGGGACGACAGCGCCGCGCGCATCGAGTGGGGACCGGCCCCGAACGAGAAGAAGAATTTGCTGCGCTACGCCATCGCATTGGAGGAGCGCACTGAGGCGCGAACGCTCATGCGCGTCGCCCTGCGCGTCGAGCTGCGCCGCGAGAGCGCCAGAGAACTTCACCTGATGGCCGGGCTCCTCGGCGAAGCGCGCGTCAGCGCAGGCACTGAGGAAGAGGTCGCCCTGATGATGAAGACTTTTCTTCGTCGCGCGCGCGCCGAGCTGGAAGCTACCGCTTAGCTGAGTGGCCCGGATCGAACTCGCAGCATGACAACGCTCGGCTTGGAGACCTGAATCTTGGCGGCTTTGCACATTTACTCGCCCGACTTATAAATGTGCAAAGCCTCACCAACGTTCCTGATGAGAAGGGCATTAGGAAACCTTGACCCGCGTGCCTTACATGACCGAGCGGTCTGCCGTCGGATCAACCATCATCTCTTGCTCCACAGCTTGCGCCGCAACCGCCGGGGTAATGTCTACCTCCGCCGTGGGGGTGATCCGATATCGTCTCCCGTTGCGCTTCGTTAATTCGAAACATGGTTCAGTTCCAGGGCAACGGAATTTCTCCCGGTAAGTGCGCAAGTGGTCCTGGAGGAAGCGTATGGCGACCTTTTCACCGAGGAGGATTCCGTGCTCCCCATCGGAGCGATAGTGTACGCCACCGAAATTGCGCCCGAAGGCTACGTTTGAAGCGAGCTTATCCAGTTCCCGCCCAACTCTCAGTTGATTGCCGTCTTCATCCAAAAATGGCTCCGCGCCGGGCGTCTGATGCACGACCGGCTGTCGGTCGTCGAAGATCGCCTTAATCACCGTCACGCACGCCCCGCCGATTGTCGCGTGGCCCGAGGGCCACGCCGGGTGCGATGGCGCTGCCTCCGGGAACATCTGGCCTAGCAGGTAGGTGGCCGCGGCGGATGATTGCCCGCGATTTCGGTTCGCCATCCTGACGCGTTCCATGACCTCATTGATGACGCCGGTGGTTTCAAGAAGCCGCGAATCCAACGGCCCATATGTCGCTTCGTTCCCGCCCGTGCGCCGCTTGTGTATGAGCGCCGCCAACACTTCGGGCCTGGCCCGCCGCGCGACCAGCCATTTCTGCGTCCATGCCTCGCGGGCGGCCTCAAGTGCTACCGCGCCGACGAGGCTCGCGGCGTCGGGCGGGCCGAGCGTCGGACCGTCACCTTCGTTCCTCGCGTGGACCGCGCCGGGCGTCGGCGGGTCGCTGTAGATGGAGACAGGCGTCCGCTTGTAATCGCCGACAGTTAAAACGTCAACTGCCCAGGTGTACTCCTCGTAGAGGCTGTCAACGTGCACGAGGCTCCCTAAGTGCCGGCCGTTCGCGATTCTGACAGCCGGCGTGAAGAAGTCGCCGACGCGGTAGGGGTCGGTCAGGAGGCCGTTCTGTTGTGCCCCGTTCTGTATTTCGACGTAGCGATTCCAGGTGAGGCCGAACTCGCGGTTCGGGTTGGGAGGCGGGACCGTGAGGTAGCGGGCGAAGTCGTTGAAGAAGATTTGCGCGTTGGTGAGGTTGGCGACGTGGGGGGCGCATCCAGACGGGAACAGCGGCCCCCGCCTAAGCAGCAGGAACTTTGAAAGGTAGTCTCCTTTAAGGTCTCCGGGGCTGTTGCCGCGGAAGAGTGTTTTGACCGTGACGCTCCCACCCTCCTTAGGACCTTTGAAGTCGTCGCCGAAGTGGTTGAGCGCTCTCAGGGCCAGGTTCACGTAATAATTGGCCGAGGTGTAATTGGTGAAGCGGTGGTCGCGCAGTAAAGCCATCACGTACAGCTCGATCATCTCGGCGGCCGTGGTGGCTGACCTGAGGCTCAGATCTTTGAGGAGAAGTTCTTTAGTAGCATACCCGGCGAGCTCCCAGGAGCGGTACGAAGCCGAATCGGCTCCCTTGATCGTGAGCGCCTTCGAAGACCGCGGGTTGATTAGCACGCGGCGGCGCTGGGTGCCGGGGCTGACAAAGAGGTTGATGTCGTTAAGCGCCTCATGATCGAAGTCGCTGCTGGGGGCGTCAATCTTTAGCCCTTGAAGAAGCTTTATGTAATCGGCAACGCCTTCATCAGTCAGCAGGCCGGTGTCGGGGTCGTGCTTGAGAAGTTTATGAAACGATGCCGCGAAGCGCGGGAACGGACCCTGATGGTTGCCGCCCGCCTCATCGAGTGTTCTCCCAGATGGCACGTCATACCCGGGCGGATTGCTCGTTTGATAGTCGGTGGCATGGTCCCGCTCACACTTCGTTAGCTCCGGGCGCTTAAGCGGGGGGGTCCGATTACAGCCATCTTTATTGTCGTCAACTTTTTTCTTGGATGAGGTTTTTTTTGTATTCATGGGAGCTCCTTATAGTTGAGAGGTCAGAAGCTACTTGCCACGTCAGTCGAAGCCGAGAGGTGGTAGGCAGTCAGGGATTCTCGCCTAGCGGATGCCACTCGGTGTGAAAAGGAACGTACTTGCGGGCAGTGCTGAGGACTGCCGGGCAGGCGGATCCGCTGGGAAGGCTCTTCTTTAACAGCAGGAAAGGGTCATGTCAAGAGCCATACCTCAAAGCCGCAAATTTTCTGCGAACAGTAGCTCGACATCGGGACACACTTATTTATTCTGGATTCGACCCTCCGCGCTAACTCCGCGAACTCCGTGTCTCCGCAGTCAGGTCGGCTTTCCTCTGGCTTAACTTCGAACTGTACCGCTGACTCACTTCGACGGCTTCCAGATAAAAGTGCCGCTCTTGTCTATATAGCCGTGCTTGCCTTTAACCCAGACTTTCGCCAGACCTTCGGAGAAGGGCAGGGCGTTGTCGAACTGGGGCTGAATGACCACCTTTCCTGACTTGTCTATGTAGCCATACCTGCGCTTGTCCGTAATCAGCGCCAGCCCTTCCGTAAAGCCGCTCGTCCATTCGAACTGCGGCTCAATGACGGCTTTCCCGGTCTTATCTATGTAGCCGTACTTGTTGTCCTGTATGACGGGTGCCAGTCCTTCACTGAAGGTCCCAGTGAAATCGAACCGCGGCTGGATGACGACCTTGCCCGACTTGTTGATGTAGCCGTACTTCTGGCCGATCTTGACGTTGGCCATGCCTTCGGAAAAATGGTAGGCGTTGTAGTACTCGGCGGGGATGACGACCTTGCCCTTCTTGTCTATGTAGCCGTGCTTGTTGTTGATGATGACCAGGGCCAGCCCTTCGTGGAAGGGAAAAGCCTTATCGAACTGCGGCTTGATGATGGTGCGGCCCGTCTTGTCTACAAAGCCGTACTTGCGGTCGAGCATGACGACGGCCGTCCCGTTCTCGAAATTCTCGACCGCGTCGAACTGCGGGGCGATGACGATCTTTCCGGCCTTGTCTATGAACCCGCGGCGCGGATTGAGGCCGCCGGTCTGGACGGGCGCGAGCCCTTCGGAAAAGCGCCCGGCGAAATCCACCTGCTGGAGGTCTATGACCATTCGCCCGGTCTTATCAATCAGGCCGCGGTGCGCGCCCGCGCGCACGTAGGCCATCCCCTCCGAGAAGTCCCACGCGTCGTCGAACTGGGGCTGAATAACCATCTCGCCGGCCTTGTTGATGTATCCCCACTTGCCGTCCTGGCGAACGGGAAAGAGGCCCACCGATTCGTCCTTCTGCGCCTGCGCCGAGAGGGCCACAGAGACACAGAGGCACAGAGAGAAGATGAACGAAGAGCGGCGAGGGCGAAGGTTAAAACTGGAGCTATACAGTCTACCGCCCATCTTCCGGCCCTTCTCCTTTCTCTTCTCTCTCAGTGTCTGAGTGTCTCTGTGGCTAATTACTGTTGCCGCCCGTAGCTGATCATGTTGGCGAGGACGCGGTACGCGCCCGGAACCCCGGCGCGCAGTTGCCTGTACCAGACCATGCTCGTGTAGATGTAGCGCCCGCGCCCGTAGTCAGCCGCGAGCAGCCCGCCGCGCAAAGGCGCTTCCCCCTTGTCGCTCGTGCTGAGCGGCGCGCTGTAGTGCGCGTCCCACTTCTCAGGGTAGTAGAGGCCGCGCTCCTGTATCCAGCCAGCGAAATCTTCCGGCGTGATTTTGTTCGGGTAGTTCAAGAGCGCGTGCTGCGGTTCCGTGAATTGAATCGGCGCGGTCTCGTCCGTGACGCGCGAGTTGCCGAGCGTCAAAGGGTAGGGCGCGAGCTGCGGGCGCTTCCTCTCCGCGTCCGGGTTCCACTCGTTCGTCCGGTGATAGAAGACTATCAGAGTGCCGCCCTCACGCACGTAGTCGAGCAAGCGCTGGTTGGCCGCGACCAGTTCCGGGTGAGCTTGGTAGCCGCGATTGTCCAAGATAATCGCGTTGTACCTGGAGAGGTCGCTCGAACGCACGTCCTCGACCTTCAACTCTTTCGCCTCAACATTGAGCGCGGCGAGCGAGTCCCTGATGGTGTCGTCGAAACTGCGTACATAGCCGACGCGAAGATTGGGTGCAACGCGCGCGTCACTCCAGACGACGCGGACGCTGCGCTGCGTGACGACGCGCTGGCCGCCGTCGCCGACGACGCTGAACGTGACGACGTTAGGAACCGGAGGATTGTAGTCTCTGGCAGGGGCCATATCGGCGACGTCGCCGCTGCGTTTTACGCTCACCTCGCTCATTCCTCTGGCAGCGAGCGTGACGGTCGTCCCCCCCGCCGCCAATTTAGAGGCTGGCCCTCCCGCGATGACCTGTCCCTTGAACGGCTGACCCTGGTGGTTAATCAAACGTAGGGAAAATTCGACGCCGGATTCCGTGCTCATACCGGCAGGCGCGGTCTTGGACGCTGGAAGATCGCGAGCGGCGCGCGTCAGGACGAGAGGCGACGGCGCGATGCCTGCGATTTCGACTGCGGGCGCGACATTGACCCGCGTCGTCGCGTGGACGAAAAAGAAAGTTCCGTCATAAGGAATTTTAAGCACGGCGCGGAATTGCCGTCCGAACAAAAGATCGTCGTAGAGATGCTCTGCGCCTGGAACGTTGATGGGCTCGCTCGCCGGAGTGTGCCTCTTGGCGTGGAGGGTGATTTCCGATTTCGGTGCGAGGACGGACGGGGCTTTGATGACGAAAGCATCCTCGTCGAGCGACCCGTCCGGCCCGCCGAGAACGACACTTTTGCCGAGCTGAACCTCTTTATCGCTCCGGTTCGAGATTACTACGGAAAAGGTCGCGGGCGTGTTCGGCACCAGCACGTCCTCATCGAGCGCGATGGTCATCCTGACGCCGCTTGCGACTTCGAGCGCGTCTGACAGGCGCTGGCTCATCAGTTCAAAACGGTGCTCGTCCGTTGAACCCTTCGGCGCGACGAAGACTCTGTCCTTTTGCAACTGAAGCAGGGTCCGCAGTATCTGCTCACGGTCGCGCTCTTTCTCGTAGAAGGGCAGCAGGGTTTTGACCGCCGGCGGCATCAGTCGTTCCTGAATTTTCGGCGGCAGGCCGAGGCCGTCTAGAAAGGTCTGCGCGTTCGGGGGCAGTGGCGGCGCTTTCTTCGCGGAGCGTGTGAGCCGGTAGCGAATCGCGGACGCCCAACTGGCGGGCAGGGTCTGCGGCCAGGGGCCTTGCGTGGCGTGGCGTTGCAGGGCTTGAAGCGCCTGCTCGGCGTAAGTCGTGCCGCGCACCTCGTCGCGCTCGTTGCGATTGACGGAGATAATTGCTGCCTCGTCCTCCGGCGTCGCTTTTTCAACTGACCCGCCGGGAGCGCCGACGCGAACGAACAGGCGCTGCGGCTGCCAAACGCTGACGCCGCCCCGCTTCAACTGCTCGGGAAAGCGATGCGGGTCCGCCGCCGCGTCGAAGGCTTCGAGAACGAGGCGGCCGGTCGCCTGATGATGCCCGTGGCCGCTCACCGTGTCGTGATTGGTGATGATAACGTCCGGGCGAAGCTGGCGGATTTTGAGAACGAGACGGCGCAGGGCCTCTTCATGACCCCAGACCTTGAAAGCTTCGTCGGCTGACTTGGAGAAGCCGAAATCCTTCAGGCCCAGAAAGTGCGGCTCGGACCCTTGAATCTCAGACGCCTGCATGGTCTCGCGCGCGCGAATCGCGCCCAGCTCTTCGTACAGCTCCGGCCCGACGGCGTTCTGCCCGCCCTCGCCGTAAGTCGAGAAGACGGTCACGGTGTGGACGCCGTACTTGCGTCTCAAGACCGTCAGCGTCGCACCGTCCTCGTCGTCCGGGTGCGCGGCCACGCACATCACCGTCCAGGGGCTCTGCAAATCCAGCAGCGCCTGGTAAAGCTCGGCCCTCTCACCTTCGACCGCGCCAGCGCGTGCGGCGTTCTGCCCAAGACCTTCGACCGCAGCGAAGGCCGATAGCACGAAGGCGGCCAAGGCCAGCCACACGGACGCCTGGCACCTCGCGGCACTTCTCTTATTCTGACTTCTGACTTCTGGCTTCTGCATTCTGTTTTTCATTCAAATTCCACGCACAGATCGAAAATTTTACTTGGCAGTCGCACGTCAACGCGCTCGGTTGAAACGTCCACGCCGACGACGCGGTTGCAGATGAGGACCAGCAGGCGCTTACAGCCTTCCAGCTCTTCGCCTGCGTTGAAATTGATGCGAAAGGCCGAAGGGAGAATCCTGTAGCGGCCGCTCATGCGCGAGGGCACGCGCATGGCGAGCCCCTCGCGGCCCAACTCGAAAGTCGCGGGCGGCCCCTCGGCCAAACTAAACGTCCCGCCGTCATCATTCTTCGGCGTGAACTCGATCTCTCCGCGCGAGGCCACCTTGCCTAGCTCCGGTTCCGGGGCTCCGGGCGCGAAGACGCGCGCAAAGTCCACGACCGGAATTGAGAACGGCCCCCGTGCGTGCCCCTCGCGCACGCGCTCGATGAGCGCGAGCGTGACGGGGCGCATCTCCGGCCACTTGAGACAACTGAAGAGAGCCATAAAAAGTTTTCGGCGGCCCTTTAAGCCCGGCACGAGTTTACCTGATGCCGCTAATATACAGTCTCGGGCGTAAATCGTGCTATATTCCGCGCTCGGATTCCGACCAACAGCCAACCCAGGAGGCTTTCAAATGAACTCCCCAAGAAAACCGTACTCCCTCTTCATCCTTTTAATCGTGGCCGTCGCCACAGCAGCCTGCGGCGAGATGGGCAAGGCCAACAAGCTCATCGAAGAAGGCAACGCTTCCGTCAAGGCGGCCGAAAAGTCCGGACAGGACGCGGACGCCAAGATTAATAAATTGGTCGAAGCCGTGGACGGCTTCCCAGGCAACCGTGACCAGTTGAAGACGACCGCCGAGGAGACGAACACGCTGCTGGATCAGGGCATCAGCAAGCTGCGCGACGCCGCGCAAAAATTCGACGAGGGCAGCAAGAAGGACATCGACGCGGCGCTTAAGGAATACCTTTCCGTTAAGTCGCAGGAGTACGCCAAGCACGCGGAGCACTTCGAGACCATCAAGGAAATCCCGAAAGCCTTCATGGATACTTCAATCGAGGACAACTCGGCGCTCCAGGAGAAGTTCATGCAGATCAGCGAGCGCGTCGATAAGCTGAAAAAAGAGTGGACGGATTTGGCCGCGCGGGCCGACAAGATTTACGAGGAGAACAAGAGCAAGTTCCAATCCTGAGAAGAAGAATTAACAGGGATGGACAGGATGAACAGGATAAGAATCTGAATCAGTAATCTTGTCTTGTTTTGTGTTTATCCTGTCTATCCTGTCCATCCCTGTTAATTCCTTCTTCGCTTCATCCTGA
This sequence comes from Pyrinomonadaceae bacterium, assembly GCA_035275605.1. Classification (GTDB taxonomy): domain Bacteria; phylum Acidobacteriota; class Blastocatellia; order Pyrinomonadales; family Pyrinomonadaceae; genus QHXM01. Next base: position 1,701 of record DATEMM010000068.1, on the reverse strand, counting down.
ATCACCATCTTACGCTTTAACCTGCTCCCGACCCCCACCCCCTGACCTCCGCCCCGCGTTCCAAGCGCGCCGCGACGAGCATGGCGATGGCGACCATGCCAATCAGGATGACGCCGTAGGCCGCGGCCGTGCCAAGATTGAAGTCGCGCATCTCCGCTGCAATTCTGATGGAGACGGGCTGGTTCGTCGGCACAAAGACAAGCACGCTCGCGACGTATTCGCCAAGCGCGATGACGAAGGCCAGGAGCGTTCCCGCCACGGCCCCCGGCCAGACCAACGGCAGGCGCACCCTCCAGAAACGCGTGAAGGCCCGCGCGCCAAGACCGCTCGCGGCCTCTTCCAAACTCGCGTCCATCTGCTCTATGCTCGCCTGCACGGCCCTCACGACAATCGGCATGAAGCGCAGGAAGTAGACGACCGGCAAAATCCAGAAAGTCCCGACGAGGATGAACGACCCCGTCAACGGATTCACACGCCCGTAGGCTTCGGCAATCGAGATGGCGACGACCGTTCCCGGCAGCGCCCACGGCACGAGCACGAGCAGGCTGATGAGCCGCCTCCACCTGCGCCCCCTCTTCGCGATCACCGCCGCCACCAGGAAGCTCCAGACCAGCGCGCAGAGGGCCGCGATTCCAGCCATCAGCAGGCTGTTGATGAAGACGCCGCTCGCGTCCCCTTGCGTCAGGACGCGCGCATAGTTGTCCATCGTATAGGCCGGCGGCAAGGTCTGCGTCGTCCAGAGGCCGTCGCGCGCGAAGCTCACCAAAACGAGCGTCGCGACGGGCAGCGCCAGAATAATCGTGAAGAGAACGGCACCGAGCGTGGCGACGGCGCGCACGCGGCCGCTCTTGATGGGTGCGCGCTTACGGACAGCTCCCTTCATCGCCGCGGCCGCGAACCGGCGCGTGCCCTCGTAGCGCTGAAAGAGGACGAGCGCGGCCAGCGAGATGACGGCGAGAATGACCGTCTCCGTGAGCGCGGCCGAAGCGTCGCCGCGCTGCCTGGCGTTGTAGATTTCGAGCGTCAGCACGCGCACGTTGCCACCGAAAAGAAGTGGCGCACTGAAACTCGCCATGGAGGTCATGAAAGTCAGGAGCGCCGCCGCGATGAGCGAGGGCGTGAGCTGCGGCAGCACCACGCGAAAGAGAACCTGCGGGGGCCTGGCCCCCAGACTGCGCGCCGCTTCCGCCAGCCCTGCGTCCACGCGGCGCAGGCCCGCTCCCGTCAGGACGTAAAAGAACGGGTACATCGTGTAGGTGTGAAAAAGCAGGAGCGCCCACCAGCCGCTTAAGGTCCAGGGCGCGGATTTCAGACCGAAGAGCCACTGAACGAAGCGCGCCAGAATGCCTGACTCGCCGCAGAGGAAGACGAAGGCTATTGTTCCGACGAGGGGGGGCAGAACGAGCGGCAGGGCTGCGAGCGCCGAGAACAGACCGCGCGCGGGGAACGTGTATCGCTCGAAGAGAAACGCCAGGCCGCCGCCGACCAGCGCGCAGAGCAGGACCGTCAGGAGCGACAACCCGACGCTCGTCAGGGCGGCTTCCAGCAGGGCGCGCTGCGGCACCAACTCGCGGTAATTGGCAAACGACCACTCGCCGTTCACCTGAAGCGAGTCCATCAGCACTTGCAGCCCTGGGTAGACGACCCCGTAGAGCAGTACGACAGCGACGAGGATAGGGATGAGGGCGGAGGGATGAGGGA
>DATEMM010000067.1:0-3253 GCA_035275605.1 Pyrinomonadaceae bacterium | reverse complement strand
TTCGAGCAGGAGTGGTTGTGCCCCAAAGAGGCCGTGACGATCTATTTTTTCCAGGCCCCTTCGATTGAAGCCGCAGTGAAATTTTACGAGGAGTTGATCACCTCTCCGGTGGAAGCGCCAGGGGAGCATGTGGATTCTCCGAAGATCGGCGATCAGTCTTCCATCACCACCCACACCGATTACTCCAGGAGCAGTTATGTATACTTCAGGAAAGGCACGATAGTAGTTCGCATTGACTCTAATATTTTGAAGCTCACAACGCCTATTCGCACCCTGGAGAATGCCATCCGATTTGCTCAGATAGTAGAAGAGCAAATCGAGCCGCCCGGCAACTCACCCAAACCCACCCGCCTTTAGCTGAGCTTCCGTCATCCACGTTGACAACTCGCAGGTTAATTCGGTCTAGAGGCGGTTGGCACATGGATTGTCTGGCTGAACGTATGGAAGAATCAAAGAGCCGGTTCGCCCCGTTCGTAGTTTATCTGGTCCTCTTTCACGCCGCCTGGGTTGGGTGGGTTTATCTGATTTATCCGCGCATGAAGGCCCTGGGCGAGGACACTCTCCTTTACGCCCTGGCGAACATTGCCGTCCGCCTCTTAATCTGGGTGCTGCCGGTCTTCTTATATCTTCGTTACGTGGACGGGGCTCGCCCAATCGAGTGCCTGAAATTGAAACGGCACTGGAAGCGTGGAATCCTGATCGGCCTCTTTCTCTCTGTCATCAATTTCCTCATCACGCTCGCGCGGTTCGGCGCGCCGCATCCTAGCCTACAGTCCGTCACCTGGAACAGCATCCTGAGCACGTCCCTGCTCATAGGCTTCGTGGAGGAGATTCCGTACAGAGGTTTTATCCTTCAGAAATTTCAAGAGCAGCTCAGCTTCTGGCCCGCCAACCTCATCTCTTCGCTGCTTTTTGTGAGCATACACCTGCCCGGCTGGATATTACTTCACCTGCTGAGCCCGGCCGTCGTCATCACCGTCTTTATCTTCGGGGCTGTAATGGCGATTATCTTCAAATACACCAAGTCGCTGTGGAGCGTAATCGTGACGCACAGCCTCAACGATTTTCTTTCAGCAGTGATCTTTCGTCTTTGATGAGCCTCGCGGGAAATCTTGTGCTCTTACGGAGGCGCGGTTCGTCTACATCATTAACTGTAAACGTATAACGCCTGCCAGCAGCAGTTCAGGGATGCCGCCGGCAGGCGTTGCTGATTGGCTCTTTGCTTTATTCCGTCACAGGGGCGACGGCGCGCACGCCCTCTGAGACTCCGTCCGCGTACTTCCTGAAATTCTCGTTGAAGAGGCGGGCCAGGTCGCGCGCCTTCTCGTCATAAGCCGCTTTGTCCTCCCAGGTGTTGCGCGGGATGAGGACTTCCGCCGGCACGTCCGGGCAGGAGACCGGAATGTTCAGGCCGAAGACAGGGTCCGGTTTGGTCTCCACCTCGGCGAGCGCTCCCGTCAAGATGGCACGAATCATCGCCCGCGTGTACTTGATCTTCATGCGCTGGCCCGTCCCGTAAGGGCCGCCCGACCAGCCCGTGTTGACCAGCCAGCAGTTGGCCTTGTGCTCCTCCATCTTCTTGCCGAGCAAATCCGCGTAGACGCCAGGATGCAGGACCATGAAGGGCGCGCCAAAGCAGGTCGAGAACGTCGCCTGCGGTTCCGTGACTCCGCGCTCCGTGCCGGCGACCTTCGCCGTGTAGCCCGAAAGGAAGTGGTACATGGCCTGCTCAGGTGTCAGGCGCGAGACCGGCGGCAGCACGCCGAAGGCGTCAGCCGTCAGCATGATGATGTTCTGCGGGTGCCCTGCGTAGCCCTCCGGCATGATGTTCGGAATGCTCTCCAATGGATAGGCCGCGCGCGTATTCTCCGTCTTCGACGCGTCGTCCAAATCCAGGGCGCGGGTCACCGGATCGTACACGACGTTCTCCAGCACCGTCCCGAACATGCGCGTCGTGCGGTAAATGTCCGGCTCGGCTTCTTCGGAGAGCTTGATGACCTTGGCGTAGCAGCCGCCCTCGAAGTTGAAGACGCCGTCGTCCGACCAGCCGTGCTCGTCGTCGCCGATCAATTTGCGCTCCGGGTCCGCCGAGAGCGTCGTCTTGCCCGTGCCCGAGAGGCCGAAGAAAATGGCCACGTCGCCCTGCTCTCCGACGTTCGCAGAGCAGTGCATGCTCATCACGTCCTGCTGCGGCAGCAGGTAGTTGAGGATCGTGAAAACGCTCTTCTTCGTCTCGCCCGCGTAACTGGTCCCGCCGATGAGGACCAGGCGCTGGCTGAAATCCATCAGGATGAAGGTGGGCGAACGCGTCCCGTCCACCTGCGGGTCGGCCAGGAAGCTCGGCAGGTTGATGATCGTGAAACCAGGGTCGTGATCGTTGACCGTCTCGTCGGAGATGAACATGGTGCGGGCGAACAGCGAGTGCCAGGCCAGTTCCGTGATGATGCGCACGGGCAGGCGATAGCGCGGGTCCGCCCCGGCGAAAGTATCCTGCACGAAGAGGTCGCGCCCCTTCGTGTGCGCCATCATACGCTCCTTGAGCGCGTTGAATTTCTCCTGCGAGAACTCCTTGTTGACTTCGCCCCAGAAGACTTTGTCCTCGGACGAGGGCTCGCGCACGATGGCTTTATCTTTGGCGGCGCGGCCGGTGTGCTCGCCCGTGTCCACGATCAGCGCGCCGTGGTCGGAAAAGATGCCCTCGTTGCGGCGCGCGATCTCTTCGTAAAGCTCCGGCGCGTTGAGATTCCAATAGACGTTGGCGGCCTCCGTGATGCCGTAGTTCTCCAGCCCGAAACCTGTTCGCTTGCGCCCCTTGTCCTCAGTTATTTTTTGTGTACGAAGTGAAGTCATAGCTGCTCCAATGAAATAGTATTAAGGGACAGGGGACAAAAAAGAGGTCTGCCCCTTCGCTGTCCGGCGCTTCCTCTTATTCGGATTCGTTCACTGCGGCGTGGCGCTCATGTGCCAATTCGCGCAGGGCGACTGCGAGGTCTCGCGCGGCCCGCTCAAGACGGTCGGCGCACGCTTCGAGTTCATCTATGTCGGAAGTCGAGCGGATGGCGACCGCGGCGCGCGCGCTTTCGATCTGCGAGGTTAAGCGCTCGGCCGCCGTCTCGGTCTCCGCCTCGGCACGCGTTCTCTGTGTTGGTGACATGCTGCTTCCCATAGTGACAAAATATTAAGATCAGCGCAAGGGGCGAAAACTCCCACGCCGATTCGTCCCGATCACCGACGCGCCGCCCGACAGGCACAC
>DATEMM010000066.1:0-3840 GCA_035275605.1 Pyrinomonadaceae bacterium | reverse complement strand
AAGCTTAGATTTCGGAATTTCAGCCAGGAGCCTACAGGCCACTCACGACTGACGGTCTTCTCCTGGCTGGCACACGCAATAACCGGCGACCTCGCGCCTGAGAGTAGAGCCCCTGAAGCTCTGAGGAGTTACAAGATGAGCTACAATTTCTCATTCGACAAGAAAACGATTGCTTTCCTCCTGGGCGGTTCCGCCTTCGTCGGGATAATGCTTTTCATGGCGGGCCTGCTCGTCGGAGCGAATTGGAGAACGGAGCAGCCCGCTGTGGCGGCCGTCACCACGACGGGCGGACAACCTCCGGCTGCCCAGCCCGCGCCCGCACCTCAACCGGCCGAGCCGGTCCTGAGAGCGCCTGCTGCTCGCCAGGAATCGAACCCGCCGGCTGATACAACAGCCGCGCCTGATTCCGCTTCATCGCTTGCGAAACAGGCTCATAGCAGCGCGATTCCGCAGAGCAGCGGAGAGCCATCGCCCGCGAAATTACCCATCAGCGACGGCGAGATAAAAATCATTGAGCGTGCAAACCCTGCCCGCACCAAAGCAGACGATTTTAGTAAGCTGAATCAAGCGTCTTTCTCCGTCCAGGTGGGAGTGTTCGTGAGCGAGGAGGAGGCCAACCAACTGGTCAGGCAATTACAGGGCAAAGGATACATGCCGTTTGTCCTTTCAACCACCGATGACGAGTCCCGCATGTGGTTCGCCGTCCGTGTCGGCACATACACGGATGTGGCGGATGCTGCGCGTGCGGCTTTCAACATCGCCACGCAGGAAAAGATAAAGACGTTCGTGCGCCCGACGGGCTCGCTGTAGAAAGTTAAGAATTATCCTCGCAGCTTGAAAGATTGATTGGCTGTTCATCAAAGACAGCCGGGAGGATTTAGATGATGAGCAAGCAAGCGCATCGTCCCCAGGGGGCATCTTCCGCCAGCTCACGCGCGACGGGTTCGCCACAACACGGCGCGCCGCGTTCTTCCGCGCTTCAAACGAAGACGACAGGTGCGCGAACTCCACCCGCGCCTCCCGCCTACAGGGCACAGCCTTCGCCGCGAACCGCGCAAGCCAAGATGAGCCCGACGGTGCAGTTGACGCCCGCGCGTAAACCCGCAGGCGGCGTCATACAGGCGAACATCATTGGCGGCACGCAGGCTCTACAGGCGCGTCTGGCCTTATTGCGCGCTCCTGTCTATAGGCCAACGGCACCCCAGCGTCATACAACGGCTCAGCCTAAAGCCGGGACGAATTTCCCGCGCACGCCCGCGCGACCCGAAAGACCTCAAACCATTCAGCGTAAGAGCGGGCACGGCGTTGACGCTTTTCAGGTGCCGCTTCAACCGAAGAGCGGAGGCCAGCCCATCCCCGACCAGGTCCGTGCCAAAATGGAAACGGCCTTCGGCATGGACTTCTCTGATGTGCGCGTGCACGTCGGGCAGGAAGCCTCGTCCATCGGCGCGATAGCTTACACGTGGGGCACGAACATACATTTCGCGCCCGGCCAGTACAATCCGCACACGATTCAGGGACAAAAACTCCTCGGCCATGAACTGTGGCACGTCGTCCAGCAGAAGTCAGGCCGCGTCAGTAATCCGTTCGGCAGCGGAGTGGCCGTCGTGCAGGATCATGCGCTCGAAGCCGAAGCGGACCGGATGGGCGTCAAAGCTGCGATGACGGCGCTGGTGCAGAAGCATTGCGACGAGTGTTAAGGGAACAAGGTAGATGAATCCACGACAGCAGAAGCCTACACCCCCGCATCAGACGGCGAAGCTGTCGCCGTTAAAAAGGCAGCCTGTTGCGCCTCCCGTCTATCAGCCACAACCTGCGCCCAGAGTCTTACAGCAAAAGAGGCACGCGGCGCAGCCGACGGGTTCCGGGCAAGCGATTCGCGCACACGTCGTCCAGCCCGTTCGCCATCCACCGCACACGCCCGCAGTCTCGCGTGCAAAACCGCATCCTGTCCAATTGCAGGCGAGCAATATTCACCGCCCCCGCATAGTGGCTGCGGCAACTCCTCGCATCGTCCAGCGAAAGCCGGTTCAGCCGTTCCGGTCAGGGATAATACAGGCCACAAAGTTCTATCCTAACCTGCACCCTGGGGCCGCCGTGCCTGTTGAGCGCAGCAATATCTTCATGCTCGACAGTTTCGCCAATCAGTACCGGCTCCGTCGCGTGGGCACGCACAGCGTCAACGTTCCGAACATGAAATACAACTTCGTCCGCACCAGGGAAGGCGAGATGTTACTGCACAATCGTTACCGCCATCCTTCACTGGCCGATGGGCAACAGGTGCTTTACGCGGGCGAGGTCTTTTTCAATAACGGCAATCTGGAATGGTGGAGCAACGGCTCCGGTCATTATCAACCGGACGCGGACGGCGCGGAGCAGGCTAATCTGCCGATGGATTATTTCTTCTCTTATCAGCAAGTCATCAAGGGCGAGCACACACGCAGGAAAGGCCGAGGGCAGTATGAACTCGACAAATAGAAAAGCGCCGGGAGCGAGAGGCGTTCCCCAACAATTCAACCGGCAGGCAGGCCATGCGCCCCAGTTAAAGCCTATCGTCGCCCAACTCAAGACTGGTGTGTCCGCGCAGAGCGTCAAGCGGCCTGTTGCGCCCCCTGTCTATCGTCCGCAACCGACGCCAAAAGTCTTACAGACAAAAAGTGCATTAGCTCCAAGCCCGCTATCACTTCAAGCGCCGCGCCAGCCTGTAGCACCTCTGGCCTATCGTCCGGAAGTAAAAAAGATTGTCCAGCCAAAGGCCATCCAGCCGCAGCGAATGACACCCACAGCGCCGCCAGCGTCTCGTCCGGAACGAAACGCAAACATGGTCGGGCCAAAAGTTGGCCCAGGCCATCCGGTGTCTACACTATTGAGAGCGCCCGTTGGCAGCGCGCCTTCCATTGTGCAGAGAAAGGGAGTCGTCAACGGAATCCAACCGCCCCTCGCTTCGAGGCAGGGAACAACGTCTCACGCCCGAGCCTCTGACAACCACTCGCTGGTCAAAGTCAAAAACGGTGTAATCCAAAGGACGAAGGTGCTGGGCGGAGGAGCAGTCCATTGCGACTCCTGCGGAGTTGCGAATCGCAGTGGGAGCTCGATGTGCTGGAGCTGTATGGAACCTCTCGATGAGTTCGAGATTGAGGCTCCAACACCTCCACCTCCAAGTTCTGTTCCCGTCCAGGTCCCGAAGGTTGAGGTTCCAACACCTCCATCTTCGAGTGCGGTGGAGGTTCCAAAACCTCCACCTCCGAGTAAGGTTGAGGGTCCAAAACCTCCACCTCCGAGTTATGTTCCCGTCCGCGTCCCGGAGATGACCGACGAGGACTACTCAGTCTACGCAGAGAGTTCAAGAGACTGGATGGATAAACGTGCGGCCAAGTCGTTGGCCGACCTGACGGTGGGAAGTTATTTGTACCACGGAACCTCAGAGGATGTGGCCAGGATTGTGGTCAAGGCAGGTCTCCAGCCAGCGAGTCCGCTCTTCCGCAAGGTAGGCAAGGGGAAAGCGAAGAGGTGGGATGCTTCGAGGGACGGATTCCTGAGCATGGCGACAGGATTAGCTGGAGTGACCGTGACCGGGAAGAGTGTCATCCTTCGGATAAGGATCATGCCGGGAGACCTTGAAGCCTGGCAGTGGAAGAATGTCGGGGGAGCAGATGAGGTGGTGACGACACGAGCAATACCGGCAGACAGGCTGCAGTGGTCGAAAAACAAGCGAGTTTGGTTTCCGATGGATCAGTTAGTGTAAAGAAAAGTCTTTAATTTTCATGAGCTCATCGAATAACAGAGCGCCGGGAGCGAGAGGCGTCCCACAGCCTTTCAACCGGCAGATAGGACACGCGC
>DATEMM010000065.1:0-6521 GCA_035275605.1 Pyrinomonadaceae bacterium | reverse complement strand
CACACGGTCGTCGCGGGCGCGCCCTTCTGCTTCGGAGAGGATTTGCACGTCACGCCGCTCGAAGTCATTCACGGGCGGCTTCCCGTCATAGCCTACCGCTTCAACGATTTCGCCTACGCCACTGACTTAAACGAGATTCCCGAGGCGACCATAGAGGGCCTGCGCGGCCTGGACGTGCTGGTGCTAGACTGCCTGCGCTTCACGCCGCACCCGACGCACCTCTGGCTGGAGCGCGCGCTCGAATACATCTCCGAGATCAAACCGCGCCGCGCCTACCTGACGCACATCGCGCACGACGTCCTGCACGCGCGCGACTCCGCCAGGCTGCCCCCCGGCGTCGAGTTCGCTTACGACGGACTGGAGGTAAGGGATGAAGGATGAGGGATGAGGGATGAAATAAGAGCTGTTTTTACTTCATCCCTCATCCCTCCGCCCTCATCCCTCATTTAATGCGTCTTTTCCACGGAACCGACAATGCGGAGATTGCGCGTCCGACGGTGCTCACATTGGGCGTGTTCGACGGGCTGCACCTCGGCCATCAGTTGATTATGAAGACGGTGGTCGAGCGCGCGCGCACTCTTGGCGCTGTGCCAACCGTGATTACGTTCGACCCGCACCCGCGAGCCGTCTTGCACCCGGAATCGGCCCCGCCCCTGCTGCAAACCTTCGACCAGAAGATAGAGGCTTTCGGCGTGCTCGGCGTGGAGCAGACCATCGTCATTCGCTTCACGAAATCTTTTGCCGAGATCGAGGCGGAGGATTTCCTGCGCGACGTCGTGCGTGACCGCCTTCAGGCCACGGAAGTCTACCTCGGGCGCGGCTTCGCCTTCGGCCGCAACCGCGAGGGCAACATAGAGCTTTTGCGCAGGGTGAGCGAGCGGCTGGGCTTTCACGCCGAGGAGGTGCCGGAGGTGCGGCTGCGCGGGCAGCGCATCAGCTCCAGCCGCATCCGCGAACTGCTCTCCATGGGGAGAGTCAACCTGGCGCGCTGCATGCTCGGGCGGCCTTACGGCGTCGAGGGGCGCGTCGTGCGCGGGCGCGAGCGCGGGCGCGAGCTGGGATTCCCGACCGCCAACCTCAGGCCGCAGAACCGCGTCATCCCGCGCGGGGGCGTCTACGTGACGGCCACTTTAATCGAAGGCGTCTGGCGGCGCAGCGTCACCAACATCGGGACGCGCCCGACCTTCGAGGAAGGGGCCGCGCCCGAAGCCTCAATCGAAACCTACGTGATGAACTGGATGGGCGACCTCTACGGCGACGTGGTCCGCGTGCGCTTCCTGCATCGCTTGCGCGACGAGCAAAAGTTTGCTTCCATTGAAGAGTTGAAGCGACAGATTGCGGCGGACCGCGACTCTGCCTCCAGGTATTTCGAGCGACGAGGCGTGCGACACGCCTTGGCTATCATTTGAGGGAGTTTTCTGAGTTTCGGAGTAATGGCTATCAGGGAACAGGACAAACTAATTTCGGGCGTTGACGACGAGGACCGCGCGAGTCGTCCCGTCTCCGGCGGCGCGGCCGTACTGAAGCAGCCTGCCAGGGCGCTGGAGATCGCGCGCCAGCGCGGGGCCGGGTTCAAGGAAGAAGAGCCCTTAATCATTATCCCAGGCACGCACGCGCACATCCTCAAAGACAACGAGGCCATCAGCGCCCACGGGCTGCGCGGCTGGCGACGTCTCTTCAAGGTCGCGCGCGTGCTCGGGCTGCTCTCGCTCTATCTTTTCCTGGACAGCTACGACATCCGCGCCACCTTCAACGAGCGGTTCAGCCAGCGCAAGCGCGAGGAGGCGAAAAAGCGCGGGCGCATCGCCCGGTTTCAGGAGTGGACGCGCAACGTTGACCGCCGGATTCTGGACCGTTTCATACGCGTGCTGCGCTTCGTCATCTTCCGCGGCGCACAGGGGTCTGAGAGAAAAGAGGCGCGGCTGGAAAAACAGGCGCTCTGGCTGAAAGAGAAGCTGATTGGTCTTGGGCCAACCTTCATCAAGATCGGCCAGGCGCTGGCCACGCGCGGCGATCTGCTGCCGCTTCCTTACGTCAAGGAACTGGTCAAGCTGCAAGACCAGGTGCCGCCCTTCCCGAACGCGGAGGCGTTCGCGCGCATCGAGACGGAGCTGGGGCGGAAAGCGTTGGAGGCGTTCGCCGAGATTGACGCGCAGCCGATTGCCGCAGCCTCGCTCGGGCAGGTCTATCGCGCGCGACTGCACACGGGCGAAGAGGTCGCCGTCAAAGTCCAGCGTCCGGGCCTAGCCGAAGTCATCGGCTTCGACATCGCTGTGCTTCGCCGCCTCACGGAAATCATGCGCCGCTTCCCGCAGATGAACGAGAACGCGGACTGGGAGGGGATGCTGCGCGAATTCTCCGAGACCATCACGGAAGAGATGGACTATGTGCAGGAGGGACGCAACGCAGACCTCTTCCGCGAGAATTTTAAGAAGTGGAAGACCATTCACGTCCCGCACATCCACTGGGCGCACACGACCTCGCGCGTCCTGACGATGGAGTTTATACACGGCACGAAGGTCGTGGACATAGAGCAACTGCGGGTCAAACGCTTCTCGCCCGTCAAGGTCAACCGCCTGCTGGTGCGCACCTATCTGAAACAGCTCCTCGAAGACGGCTTCTTCCACGCCGACCCGCACCCTGGGAATCTTCTGGTGATGGATAACGGCCGTCTGGCCTTCTTCGACTTCGGGATGACCGGCAAGATCACGCCGCGCCTCCAGTCGCTGATGATCAACGCCTTCTTCCACGTCGTCAGCCGCGACGTGCAGGGGCTGGCACAGGACCTGATCAACCTGGACTTCCTCAAGCCAGGGGTCGATCCGGAACAGATTCGGCCCATCGTCGAAGGGCTCTTCCAGCACTACCTGAACCTGAAACTGGGCGAAGTCAACTTTAAAGAGCTGACCTACGACCTGGCCGACGTGATGTACGAATATCCTTTCAGGCTCCCGGCCAACTTCACCTACATCATCCGCGCGCTGATGACGCTGGAGGGCATAGGCATCGTCACCGACCCCGAGTTCAGCTTCTTCGACACGGCCAAGCCCTACGCCAAGGAGTTCATGCTCAAGCGCGAGGGCAAGCTCTTCCGCCAGTTACTGGTCAACAAACTCCTGGGGCGCGAAACCGACGGCCGCATCGAATGGGGCAAGATGTGGAAACTGGCCAAGATGGCCGCGAAGATGTACCTTGAAAAGTGAAGAGCCGTTACAATCGAAGGCGTAACTGACGCCGGAGGTTCAGGATGAGTTCTATTACCATTAGCCTTCCAGATGAGCACTTGTCGAGACTCAGAGAGATCGCCAATCGCCTGAAAGTTTCAGTAGAAGATTTGGCTCGCATGAGCATTGAAGAATTACTCGCTCAGCCCGAAGAGAATTTTGAGCGCGCTGCGGATTACGTCATTAAGAAAAACGCTGAGCTTTACCGCCGGCTCGCGTAATGCGATACCTCACTCTCAAAGAAATCCTTGAGCTTCACGAGAGTTTGAGAAGCCATGAAATTACGCCCCTACCTCTGGCTCCCCTTCCTGTTAACCCTCGCGCTCTGTTTTGCTGCCGCCGCCCAGGAGCCCAGGCCGGAAGGCACGCTCGCGTTGTCGGCGGACGCCGGCCCACACTTTCGGCAGGGCGTTGAGCTACAGCGCGCAGGGAAGTTTGCCGAAGCCGTAGAGGCTTACCAAAGGGCCGCTAGGGCGCAGCCCAAATACGTCCCCGCTCACGCCAACATGGGGGTGGCCTACATGCAGCTCAACCGCTTCGAGGAGGCGCTCGCGGCCCTCAAAGAAGCGGTCCGTCTCAAACCGGACGAAGCCTGGGTCCAGGATAACCTGGGCCATGCTTACTTTGCTTTGCGGCGATACGCGGAAGCCGCCGGGACATTTAAAGAGGTCCTGCGCCTTCAGCCAAATTCAATCTTCGCGCTCAACGACCTGGCGATGGTCTATGCCGCGCAGAAGCAGTACGGGGAAGCGATAGCCGCGCTCAACGAAGCCGCCCGCTTGCAGCCAAATGAGGCCGCGGTCCATTACAACCTGGGGGAAGTGCAGGCGCGCGCCGGGCAGTATGAAGAGGCCATAGAGGGTTTCAAGCAGGTGATACGGTTGAAGCCGGAGCTCTCGGCAATCGTCTACGGCAGACTGACTTCGCTCTACCAGCAACTCGGGCGGCTCGGTGAAGCCCTCGATGCAATCAAGGAGTCGATCCGGCTCAGCTCTCGCCCGGACGCCTCCGCATATTTTGGCCAGGGGGTGCTCCATTACAAACTGGGCCAGCACCAGGAGGCGATTGCGGCTCTCCAGCAGGCGGTTAAATTGAAAGCCGATTACGCCGCAGCTCATGCCACTCTGGCCAGGGCTTATGTCGAGACAGGGGAGATGCAGAAGGGGCTGGAAGAGTTTATCCAGGCGTCGCGCTCTCAACCGGACAACGCTGATTACCTCTTCAATCTGGCCGGGGCTTATCAGTTGGCTGGGCGCATGGCCGACTCCATCGAGCCGCTCAGGAAGGTCGTGCGTTTGCGGCCCGCGGACGCGGAAGCGCACTTCCAACTGGGCAACACCTACATGATGCTGGGCCGGTTCGACGAGGCCCGCGAGTCTCTGATTGAGGCGCTGCGGCTCAAGCCGGACCACGCGCTGGCACAGGAGCGGCTCAACATAGTCAGCGCCAGGGTGCAGAACGCCGCGCAGTTGGAATCCCTCAAACAGGAAGTGGAGCGAGATCCGAAGAACGTTGACGCGCTCAGTGCTCTCGGCGGTCTCTATTACTCTGCGGGGCAGACCGACGAGGCGGCGGAGGCTTACAAGCGTGCCATCAATCTCAGGCCGGACGATTTCAACCTGCATAATCGCCTGGCGATCACCTACATGGAGGCGGGGCGCTACGCCGAGGCGGTAGAACCCTACAAGCGCGCCGTCAGCCTCAAGCCGCACCACGTTCTGTACCTGAGCCTGGCCAGCGCCTATGCACGTTTGGGACGCAAGGAGGAGGCGCTCGAAGCCCTGAAAGAGTCCATCAAGCTCAAGCCGGAATTCTTTCACGCGCACTACGAGATGGGCATCGTCTACGTCAGCCTCGGCAAGCACCAGGAAGCCGCCGAAGCTTTCCGGCAAGCCGTCCGGATTGACCCGCGCCACGCGGACGCGAATTTCAAGCTCGGCGTGGAGTACGTGACGCTCGGGAATAAGGCGGGGGCGCTTGAGCAGTACGAGATTCTCAAAAACCTCAACCCGGAGACCGCCACCCGCCTTCGCGGCCTGATCAGATAACGAGACAAAAGGAAGCGGCCACCCTTTTCAGAGCAGCCGCTTCCTGTTTCATTCTTCAAAGTCACAAATTACTTCGCGGGCGCTTTAGAGCCGTTCTCCGCCGGGAGGTTCAAGCGGTCTTTGAAGAGGTTTAAGAGCAACAGCGTACCCAGTCCTCCCGCGCCGTCGCCCGAGCCGCCAGAGGCCATCACGTCGGGCGTGATGCGGACATTTTTTTCGCCGATGACCTTGAGCGTCTCCACGAGGGCCACGCCCTGCGGCCCGAGCGCGTTGACCTGCTCCTTGTAAGCGACGCCCTGGGCCTCGCCCATCAGGCGCACCTTCTCGGCCTCGGCCTTACCCGTGGCCAGGATGTAGTGGGCCTCGCCCTCTGCCTCAGCCTTGCGCTGCTCGGCGCGCTTGCCAGAGATTTCTACGCCGACGGTCGCCGCCATCAGGTCCTTCTGGTTGTTGGCCTGCGCCGTGATCTTCTCCAACTGGATGCGCTTCTCCTCTGCCTCGCGCTGCGCGTCGAACATGTTCTGGCGCTGCTCGGCCAGAATCTTCTCGGTCTGCGTCTTCATCAACTCTTCCGGCAGGTGTATGTGGCAGATGAGGACGTTGACCACGTCCACGTGGTACTTCAGGAGGTGTGCGCGAACGCGCGCCTCCGCACGCTCCTGCTCTTCGTGGCGGTTCTGTAGATAGGCCATCGCCGAAGACTCCGAAGCCTGGTTGCGGAAGATCGAGTCAATCAAGGGGTGCATCACGTTCTGAATCAGCTTATCAATCGAGCCGATCTTGGCGACCATGAAGGGCGCGTCCTCCGGCTTGACGCGGAAGACGACCCTCACCTCCAACTGCATCGTGAAGCCGTCTTTCGAGATGACCTCGAAGGGATTGAACGACTGGTTGACTTCGCCCGCCGTCCACTCGACCGTCTGGTTGGTCGTCGGAATGACGATGGGGCTAATCGCCAGGGTGTTGACGTAGTAGCGGCCAGGTCCGACGACCGTCTCCTGTATGCCGCGGTATCCTTCCGGCACAACGTAAGCCTCGTGCGCGCCCTCGTCCAGGCGGCGGTCCGCAGGGTCGCCCGAGAGCAGGTCCTCCTGAATCTCCGAGACGTTGCGCTGCTCGTCCGCTAGCTTGTCCAGGCGCGCGGCGGCCTGCGTGACGTGCTCCTTCTCTTCGCGCTCCATGCGCGCGCGCACTTTCGCGGCCATCTCGCGGCGAATCTCTTCACCGGGGTCCTTGCCTATGTTGGAGA
>DATEMM010000064.1:0-17560 GCA_035275605.1 Pyrinomonadaceae bacterium | reverse complement strand
CCATAAAGCGCGGGTCCGCGCGCAACTCGTCGAGGCGCGGATCAACCTTGAGGTGGATGTAGGATTCGTCGCGCTCGTTGTAAGCCCTGTCCAGCCATTCGAACGCCTGCTCCTTCTCCCCGAGCGCGACGTAAATCAAAGCCACGGAGTAGGGCGAGACGTACTGCTGCTGGCTGATGATTTCCTTCAACTGCTCTATGATTCTAAGGGCTTCGTCGCGCCTGCCCGAAGCAGCGTAGGCATGGCCGAGCGCCGCGATCATCTCGGGCTTGCCCTGCGGGAACTCCGCGGACTTCGACAGGCTGATGGCCCGCTGGTAGGCAGCGATGGCTTCCCCGTACATCTTCTTGCCCTCATAAGCCAGGCCGAAGCTCCAATGCGTGTCGGCGTATTTGGGGTCGGTCTCCAAAGTCTTTTGCAGGTGCGTTATTGACTCGTCGTAGCGGCGCGCCCAGAAGTAGGCGCGGCCCACGCCCGTGCTGATGGAGAGCGAGAGCGGATCCAGCTCAAACGCGCGCTTGCGGTGCTGGAGCGATTCGTCGTGCCGGCCCAGCTCGGACAGGTAGACGCCGAACCACTGGTGCGCGGTCGCGTAGCCCGGTTTTAGCTCTATGGCCCGCTTGAACTCCTTTTCCGCCCCGGCCCAGTCCCATTCGTAGGAGAGCTTAATCTTGGCCAGTGAGGTGTGCGCCTCAGCCAGCTCCGGGTCGATGGAGAGGGCCTCGTTCGTCTTCTCGATGGCGATGGGCATAGCCTCTTTCGGCGACATTTGCAGGAGGTTGCCGAGCACATAGCAGTCCGCCAGTCCAGTGTAGGAGAGCGCGTAGTTACGATCTATCTCAATCGCCTGCTGAAAGTAGCGTATGGCTTCGCGTATGTCTTCGGGCCGGCGCTTGTTCCAATAGTATCGCCCTTTCCAGTAGAGCTGGTAAGCCTCTGAGTTCTCCGTGTAGCGCTTAGCCAGTTGCCTGCGCTCTTCGCCCGAAAGTTTGAGCCTCAGCTTGTCTGAAATCTCGCGCGAGATTTCATCCTGCAAGGCGATGATGTCGGAAACCTTCCGGTTGTAATTCTCGCCCCAGAGCCGCGTCTGCGTCTCGACATCCACCAGCTCCGTCTGGATGACCAGATTCTCGCCGACCTGTACGACGCGACCAGTCAAGACGGCGCGCACTCCCAACTCCCTCCCGATTGCCTGCGGATCAATCTCCTTTCCCTTGTAGCGAAAGACGGAGCTGCGCGCGATGACCTTCAGGTTGGGCAACTGCGAGAGGCTGTTGATGAGACTCTCGGTCAACCCGTCGGAGAGATATTCGGTCTCGGCCGCGCCCCCGACGTTGACGAAGGGCAGCACGGCCACGGAATCTATGGCGCTCACCGGCCGCGTGAAATACCAGTAGGAGAACCCTAAGACTAAGAGTGCGAGCGCGGCCAAGGAGATGATGGTGAGATGACGGCGGCGCTTCAAGTCGCTGGCCTTGAGCAGTGCGCTCAAGGTCTGGCGGGCCATAGGCTCGTTCGCCGTGACGCGCGCGAACTGGTCCGTGGTCGTCACTCCCCTGTTCAGCTCGTCAGGGTTGCTCTCCTTCGAGCGGGCCAGCTTTTGCTCGAACTCCAGATCAAGCTTCAAAGCCCTCAGGTCCGCCAACAGCTCCCGCGCCGTCTGATAGCGCTCCTCCCTGTTCTTCCTGAGCGCGCGGCTGACGACCGCCTGGAGCCTCTCGGGCACGTTCGCGACCGAATCAGAGAGAGGCGGCGGTTCATCCTTAAGAATCGCGGCGACGACCTCATGATTCGTCACGCCGTCGAAAGGAGACTTGCCCGCGATCATCTCGTAGAGCACGAGCCCCAGGCTGAAGATGTCCGTGCGGGCGTCTATGTCCAGGCCGCGCGCCTGCTCCGGCGACATGTAGCGCGCAGTGCCTATGACGGAGCCTGCTTCGGTGTGAACCTGTGTGACGGCTTCGGGGCTGGTGGCCTGTTTCTCCATCAGCTTGGCCAGGCCGAAGTCCAGGATTTTGACGTAGCCGTCCTCGCGGATCATGATATTTTCGGGCTTGATGTCGCGATGCACTATGTCTTTGGCGTGGGCGGCAGAGAGCGCGCTCGCCGTCTGAATCGCCACGTCCAGCGCCTCTTCCATCTTCAGCGAACGGTGCGTCATGCGGTCGCGCAGGGTCACGCCCTCTATGTACTCCGTGGCGATGTAAGGCGTCTGGCCTTCCTGCTCGATTTCGTGAATGGTGATGATGTTCGGGTGGTTGAGGGCCGAGACGGCGTGGGCTTCCTGCGTGAAGCGCTGCATGCGCTTCTGGTCCGAGGCGACATCTGCTGGGACGAATTTGAGCGCGACGGTGCGTTTGAGGCGCGTGTCCTCGGCCAGGTAGACTTCGCCCATCCCGCCCACGCCGAGCTGCGAGCGGATTTCGTACCGGCCAAAACGTGTTCCGGGAGAAAAGGGTGCTGTCATCTGGGCGACAACTTCAGGGTTCGATAGAGCAAACGACGAGCAGCTTCATAAAGGAACCGGGCCAAATCTTACGGGGGCGCGCTGCGGCAATTCTAGCCGAGTTGAGGGCAGGTGAAAAGGCGAAGAGCAGGAAGAGAAGATAACGCGCCAGCATGAGGCTGGCACAACGTTTAGCCTCAGCGGGGCGCGACGTAGCCCTGGCGGGCGATGACGTTGAGCTTCTTGCGGCCCTGCGAGTCCGGCACAGTGACCTGAACTTTGTGGAATGCTCCGTCGCGCGCCGCTGTGCCCGCCGGAGTGTAGCCGATGACGTACTGTGCGTGCAGATCGCGCGCGATCTCATCGGCGATGCCGGGAATCTCCCCGGCGGATTTGGGGAAGAAGACGCGCCCGCCGGAGACCTCTGCGATGCGCGTCAGCAACTCCGCGGCCTTGTCGCGCGAACCCTGCAAGTCCCCTAGTTTGCTCAGGCCGATGACGAAGAACTGTACATCCTCCTCGCGCAGGCGGGTCAAGAGCGCCTCCTGGTTGCGCGCGCGGCTGCCGCGCTCTTCACCGTCGCTGACTAGAATTATCGCCAGACGCCGCGCCCCTCCCTCGTCGCCGCGCCTGTACTTTTTAAGAAAGTCGAGCGAACGGTTGATGGCGTCCATCAAGGCCGTCTGCCCGCCCTCGACGTAGATGCCGTCCAGGGCCTCCGCGAGCGCGTCTTTGTTTGTCGTGAAGCCGTGCTCGATCTGTATGTTGTCGCTGTCGGTGAAGCGCAGGACGAAGCCCTCGTCGCCGGGCTTGCTGCTTTCGACGACCGTTTTACCGGCGTTTATGATGTGGTCGAGCAGCGTTCGCATAGACCCGGAAGAGTCTACGACGAGGCCGTAGCTGACCGGCACCTCTTCCCTTGAGAAGCTCGTGATCGTCTGCTGCTTGCCGTCCTCTACGATGCGAAACTCTTCCTGGCGCAGGTCCGTGATGGCGCGCCCCGCGCTGTCCGTCACCAACACGTTGAGCCTGACCTTCCGGCCCTGTGCTTCAACCGGCTGCGTTGGAGCCGTCTCCTGTGCCAGGGCAGAGATGCCGACCGCCCAGAGACAAAAGCCGACCGCCAGTAACGAAGAGTATTTGCTAAAGAGCCTCATGCCCTGTGTCCCTCCCGATTTTAAAGCTGTCCGACCACACGCTTGGCTAGACTCTTCATCTCTTCGAGCGACGGCATGGTGTTCGCATTGCCGACCGCCGTCAGCGTCAAGACCAGCCTGCCCTTGCGCGCGTGAATCATAATCGTCGCCGGGCTGCCTTTCGCTAGCTGCGCCTCGTCGCCAAGATTGGGGAGCGGCTGGGCCGACCCCATCCTCGCGCCCTGTTTGGCTGATGATTCATAGGATTCCTTCGCCAGGTCTTCCGTGGAGCCCAGGTACAAATTGGCCGCCAGCGAAGACGGGTTGCCGCTCTGGACGTTGGTCCCGCCGTAGAAGCAGGAGCTGGTGCCGGCATTAAACTCCTGCGCGTCCAGGCGGACGGGCACCCGCAAGACCTTCTGGGCGTCGGCCGCCGTCACCAGCTCGCTGGCGCGGAGGATCTTCTGCTCTCCACCGCCGCTTTGCGAATTACCTTTGCCGCCGGAGCTTCCCCCGCAGCCCGCTGCGAGCAGCGCGATGGGGAGGAGATAAGCCATGCGTCTGAGGTAAGGTCTCATAAATTTTTCCAATTCTGTCTGCGCGAAGAGGCGCTGCTTTGTCAGGACATCACAGTTCATTTACCTGCGTCGTAAACTATCTCTCCGCCGATGACCGTCATCAGGCACCGCGTCTTGAGAATCTCCGGCTCGCTGATCTTCATGATGTCCGCGGAAAGCACTGTCAGGTCCGCGAGCTTGCCAGCTTCGAGAGAGCCTTTGAGTTTTTCCTCGAAGGCCGCGTAAGCGGGCCAAAGGGTGAGCATCTTCAGAGCCTGCTCGCGCGAGACAGCCTGTTCCGGGTGCCAACCCTCGCCGGAGAATCCCTTCTGGTCCCGGCGCGCGACCGCGGCGTAGAACTCTATCATCGGCTCGCCGCGCTCGACGGGCGCGTCCGAGCCTGCGACGACAATCGAGCCGCTCTTGATAAAACTCTGCCAGGCGTAAGCGCCTTCGAGGCGTTTGATGCCTAAACGGCTCGGGGCGAAGTGCAGGTCGCCGATGGCGTGTGAGGGCTGCATGGAGGGAATGACGCCGAGCCGACTGAAGCGCGGAATATCCGAGGGGTTGACGATCTGCGCATGCTCTATGCGCCAGCGCGGCTCGCGAACTTTCCTCTGGCCCGGCGGGACGGCTGTCATGGCCTTCTCGTAAGAATCCAGCACGAAGCGGTTGGCGCGGTCGCCTATGGCGTGCGTCTCGACCTGTATCCCTTGCCTGAGAGCCTCTGCGAGCATCGGCTGCAACTCTTCTTCCTTGACCGTCAGGAAGCCGGAAGTCTCTGGCTTGTCCGCGTAGGGCTCCAAGAGCGCCGCGCCGCGCGAGCCGAGAGCTCCGTCCGAGACGACCTTGATGGTGCGAAGCGTAAAGCGATTGTCGTAAGCCCCTACGGTCGGACCCTCGCGCAGTAACTGCTCTGCGTTCTCGCCCGGACCATAGACGGCCTTGTAGATGCGCAGCTTGATTTTTCCTTCTTCATAGAGCTTGCGGTAGAGGGCCACGTCCGCATAGCTGCCGCCCGCGTCCTGAATCTGGCACCAGCCAAGCTCTATGCTCCTTTTGACGCCGAGCAGAATAGCCTGCTCGGCTTCTGCCGGAGTGGTCTGCGGGATGTGTTTCGTCACCAAATCCTGCGCGTTGTCGAGCAGCATTCCGTTCGGCTCGCCCGCCTTGTCTTTCGAGATTTCGCCGCCGAAGGGGTTTGGCGTGTTGCGGTCAACGCCGGCGATCTTCAGGGCGGCGCTGTTGACGACGGCCCCGTGCCCGTCCGCGCGGTCCAGGAAGACAGGATTGTTCGGCGAGACCCTGTCCAGGTCTTGGCGCGTCGGGAAGACCGGCGGCTTCCAGAAAGTCTCTATCCACCCGCGCCCGGTAATCCATTCGCCGGGGCGCGCTCGCTCGACCCGCGCCTTCAGTTTCGAGAGCAAATCTTCGAGGCTCGTTGTGCCTTCCAGGTTGAGCGTCATCTCGCGCAGGCCCACGCCGAAAAGGTGGTAGTGCGAATCGGTCAAACCCGGCACAACCACCTTGCCCTTGAGGTCAACGACGCGTGTGGCCTTGCCTTCGTACTTCCTGACGTCTGCGTTGGAGCCGACGAAGATGATGCGGTTGCCCTTGATGGCGACGGCTTCGGCGCGCGGCTGGCGCTCGTTGACGGTGTAGACGATGCCGTTCTTGAAGACCAGGTCAGCCGACTCGACCGCCACGCCTGCGGGTGCTAGAGAGAGCAGCAGTGCGGCTGCTGAGATGACGAGCGCGAAGATTCTCATACGTGTCCTTTCGTCGAACTCGATTCGATTAATCGTGCTGGCGGCCACACGTTATACCACCGATTCGCCCACCCGCGACAGGGCCATGTGCCGGGGTCGCTCATAATTATTATTGCCGCCCGAAGGGAGATTGGGAAGTTCGCGCGCCTTGCCATATAATCCCCGCGATAACTTTCAGGACATTCAATCCTCTTTCTCAAGGACTTTCAGTTGCCATGAAAACAGAGACACTCAATATCGAAACGGCCAACGGCAAGACCACCGCGCACGTCGCTCTTCCAGAAGAGACGAGCCAGAAGACGGCCGTCATCCTCATACAGGAGTGGTGGGGCATCAACGACCACATACGCGACCTCGCCGGTCGCTACGCAGCGGAGGGTTACACCTGCATCGCGCCGGACCTTTACCGCGGCAAGATCACGAAAGACCCCGCCGAAGCATCGCGCCTGATGCACGAACTCCCGTTGGAGGACGGCCTGGACACCATCAGGAACGCCATCGCGGAGGCCGGGCGCGCTTACGGTATAGAAAGGTTCGCCATCACTGGTTACTGCATGGGCGGGACGTTCGCGCTCCTCGCGGCCTGCGAGATAGACACGCTGGCGGCGGCCGCACCCTTCTACGGCGACATCCCGGAAGAAGAGGTGCTGGCGAAGCTGAAAGTCCCGACCATGTTCATTGCGGGGGCCCGCGACAACTGGATCACGCCGGAAAAGGTCAACGAGTTGAAAGAGGCCGCGCACAAGCACAACCTGCCGGTGGAGGTCGTCAGCTACGACGCCGACCACGCTTTCTTCAACGACACCCGGCCGGAAGTCTACAACGCGGAGGCCGCGACGGACGCGTGGCAGCGCGTCCTCAATCTCTTCCGCGAACGTTTACAGGGCTAGGCCCGCCGGCCCTGAAGGTTAGAGGCCGTTATGAAACTATCAAGACTGATCGCTCTATTCGTCGTCGCGCTCCTTTGTGCCAGCGGCGCGCCCGCGCAGACGCCCGGCCCGGCGAAAGCGGACGGCACAATCATCGAACAGACTCTTTACGCGCTACCTGCCTACGAGCAACTGGCGGAAGAGTTCAAGCGCACGTACTCCAGGGAGGCAGTGGAACGAATCCATAATTCCGCGGACCTGGAACTTCTGAAAATCCGCTACCTGAGCGACGGCCTCAAGATCGTCGGCTTCATCTACAAGCCCAAACAGACCACGGGTCGAAAGCTCCCCGTCCTCATCTTCAACCGCGGCGGCCTCTCGGACGAAACCATCGGCCCGGAAAATTTCAATTACCTTTACGAGATGCACAGGTACGCGTCGGAAGGCTTCGTCGTCATAGCTTCTCAGTACAGGGGTGCGGGCGGGAGCGAGGGCAAGGATGAGGTCGCGGGCGCGGACACAGACGACGTGATGGCGCTCATCCCTCTGGCGGCGTCGCTCGGCTACACGGACATGAGCAAGCTGTTCATGTGGGGCTATTCGCGCGGCGGGATGATGACCTTGCAGGCCATCAGGCGCGGAGCGCCTTTAAGGGCAGCGGCAGTTGTGGGCGCACCGACCGACCTCACGTCCAATCTGAATGATCCGGGCTTCATCGAGTTCGCGCGGACCATCTATCCGGACTTCGAGACGCGCAAAGAGGAGCACGTCCGCAACCGTTCGGCGATTCTCTGGGCGGACAAAATCAATATTCCTTTGCTCATCATGAGCGGCGGCGCAGACCCTGGCGTCACGCCCTCCGGGGTCATGACCTTCGCGCGGAAGCTGGAGGAGCAGGGCAAGCTCTACGAGCTGGTCATCTACGCCAAGGACGACCACCCTGTCTCGCAGAACGCGGAAGACAGGTTGCGCCGCACCATTGACTGGTTCAAGAATGTCCGCACCATCTCCATCGGGCGAGTGATTGCGCAGACCGTCAGGGAGCAGGGCGCTGAGGCAGCCGTCAGGCAATACTACGACCTGAAAAAATCCAGGCCCGAAGTCTATGATTTTAGCGAGCCGGAGCTGAACACGCTCGGCTACATTCTGCTCGGGGAGAAGAGGATTAAAGAGGCGATTGAGATTTTCAAGCTGAACGTTGCCGTCTACCCCCAGGGCTTCAACACCTATGACAGCCTCGGCGAAGCCTATCTCCTGAACGGCGAACGCGAGCTGGCGATAAAGAATTACAGGAAGTCCCTGGAGCTGAATCCGCAGAACACCAACGCGACCGACGTGCTCAAGAAGATCGAGCAACAAAAGTAGAGCCTCTATCGGTAGAAAGGGATTTAGACCCCGAAGGGGTCACATATAATAGCCAGGGGCAACGCCCCTGGTTAGACGCGAGAAATGAATTCCGACCCTGAAGGGGTCGTATATTCAACCTTGAGTATGCGACCCCTTCAGGGTCGAAATCATTTTATTACGTTATTTCAGGGGCGACGTGCTACGCGCTTACCCCTGGCTATTATATTTGACCCCTTCGGGGTCTAAATCATTTATGTGACTCCTTATGTGACCCCTTCGGGTCTAAAGCATTGTTGCCGGTCTTTGCCTGATGAAATCTTCCAGCTCTCCTCGCGTCGGAAGAGAGGTTCGCGCCCCGAGCGCGCGGCACTTGAGCGAGGCCGTCGCGTTGGCGAGCGTGAGGCTGGTCTCGATCTCCTCGCCGCGCAGGAGTCCGTAAAGGAACCCGGCGTGAAAGGCATCGCCCGCCCCGGTGGTGTCCCGGCACACGCCTGGCACAGCGAAGGCAGGCGATTCCATGAAAGTCCCTTCGTAGTAGAGCAGCGCCCCGCCCGTCCCCTTGGTCATCCCGACCAGAGTGCAGCCGTAGCGCGCCTTTGTCTCCACGAGCGAGGCGCGCTCGTCCGCGATTCCCGTCAGCCTGTGCGGAAACTCCTTCGAAGAGATGAGTACGTCTATCAGCGGCAGAAGCTCCGGCAACCCTTCGTAGATGTTGTCAATGTCGGCCGAGACGATTGTGCCGGCTTCGCGCGCCGCCTGTGCCATGCGCGCGCACGCGGGCGGGTCGTGAGCGTCCAGGTGCAGGATGCGCCCGCGCGCGGCTAACTCGACGGGAGCCTCTTCCAGAGGGTAAGCCAGCCGCTCGTCGCGGTCCCAGATGATCGTGCGCTCGCCGTTGCGCTCGTCAATCACTATGAATGCGACCTGGTTGCGCGCGCCTTCGATCACCTCTGCGAACTCCGTGTTGACGCCTTCGGCCAGAAGCTCGCTCAATCCGAAACGCCCCTCAGCGTCCGAGCCGAAGCGCCCGGCGTAAGCTGTACGCATTCCCAGCCTTTGCAGCGAGGCCATGGCCGTCGCCGTCTGGCCGCCTGCCGCCTGGACGTGCTCGCGCAGGCGCACCTTCGTATCGAAGGCCGGGTAGGCGGGCACGACCACGAGGTGGTCTACGGCGTTGAGGCCGAAGCCCACGGCGTCGAACTCTCTCTCCTGTGCCAGTCTGAAGGGAAAATGCACCTGGTTTTCCTCCCCGTGCCGATAGGCTACAATACCAGCCAGCAAGAGTCTCTAAAAGTTTTCCGCAACAACAGTGGTCTTAGAAGAGAAGCTCCAGAACCTGCCCACTTCGCCCGGCGTCTACCTGCACAAGGATGAGGCCGGGAAGATTCTGTATGTCGGCAAGGCGAAGAATTTGCGCAACCGCGTGCGCTCCTACTTCCAATCGGGCCGGGGCCACGACCGCAAGACCAGGGAGCTGGTGCGCCGCATACGCGACCTGGAGTTCATCGTCACGGACACGGAGGTCGAGGCGCTCGTCCTCGAATCGAACCTCATCAAGCAGCACAAGCCGCGCTACAACGTGCTGCTCAAGGACGACAAGCAGTACCCGCACCTGAAGCTGACCATCAACGAGCCGTTCCCGCGCGTGATGATTACCCGCAAGATTCAGCGCGACGGGGCGCTCTACTTCGGCCCGTTCCTCCCGGCCGCCCTCGCGCGTAGGACGATTGATCTCATCAACCGCACCTTCCAGCTACGCACCTGTGACATAGAGATCGACGGCAAACTGCCGCGCCCGTGCCTTGAGTATCACATCAAGCGTTGCCTGGGGCCGTGCGTCAAGGGTCTGTGCACGCCCGCCGAGTACAGTGAGGCCGTGAGGGATGTGCGTCTCCTGCTCGAAGGAAAGAACCGCGAGCTGGCCGACACGCTGGAGACTAGGATGGCACAGGCGTCCGACGAGATGCGCTACGAGATGGCGGCCAAGTACCGCGACCTGCGCAAGACCGTGCTGGCGATTGCCGAGCAGCAGAAGATGGCGACGAGCCCTGAGCGCGACGTGGACATCTTCGGTTACTACCGCGAGGGCGCGCGGCTCGCCCTGCAACTCTTCACGATGCGCGAGGGCAAGATCGTCGGTCGCCGCGAATTCTACTGGGAGGATTTGTCTGAAGACGAGTTCGACCCGTCGGCCTTTCTGAGCGAGGTGCTGACGCAGTACTACTCGACCGACTATGTCCCGCGCGAGATTCACGTGCCCGTTGATTTCGAGGACCGCGGGCTGCTGGAGAAAGCTCTCTCTGAGCGGCGCGGGCGGCGCGTTCATATCCTAGACCCGAAGCGCGGCGAGAAGCGCGACCTGATCGACCTCCTGGAGCGAAACGCCAAGCTCGCCTTTGAGCAGCGCTTCCGCGTGCTGAAGCCCGACATGGAGCGCGTGCTCGAAGAGTTGCAGGAGATTCTGGAACTGCCGCGCTTCCCCACGCGCATAGAGTCCTTCGACATCTCGCACATACAGGGTGCGGAGAACGTCGGCGGCCTCGTCGTCTGCGAGAACGGGAAGATGAACCGCGCGGAGTACCGCAAGTTCAAGATTAAGGGAGTCGAGGGCGCGAACGACCCTGCGTCCATGCACGAGGTCGTGCTGCGCCGTTACCGCAGGCAACTGGATGAAGGAAAGCCTTTGCCTGACCTGGTGATGATTGACGGCGGCAAGGCGCAGTTGAACGCCGCCGCCGCGGCCATGCGTGAGTTGGAATTGGAAGCTGTGCCAATGATAGGCGTCGTCAAGCCCCCGCGCCGTCACAACGAGGTCTCTCACCTGCTGGTCAAGGGGCGCGAGCACGAGCCAGTCTTCCTTGACTCGCACTCGCCAGTGCTCCGTCTGATCCAGATGATTCGCGACGAGACGCACCGCACTGCCGTCCAGTACCACCGAAAGCGCAGGGAGCTGCGCGACTTCACTTCGGAGCTGACAGCGATTCCGGGCGTGGGCGAAAAACGCAAGAACCGTCTCCTGAGAAACCTGGGCTCGATTCAGCGCGTCGCCACGGCCACGGTGGCGGAACTCTCGCCTTTCGTCGGGCGCAAGACCGCGGAAGAGATCGTCGAGCACTTCACCAAACAACGCGCCCTGGCCGAAGGCGGGCAGAGCGAAGAAAACGTGTCGAGAGTAGAAAGCTTGGAAGAGCGCGCCGGGAATATTTCCGCGGAGGTTATCGCAGGGATAATCGAGCCGGCGAATATCGAGACGCGACTCGATGACCCCGAAGGCGATGCGGTGGACTTACAGCCCATTCGCTCTGTGGATCAGGCGGGCCGGATCGTCGAGCGGCGTAAATCTTCACGCAAGCGTGGGACGCGCTCCTCGAATCCGCACGGCGTCAAAAGAGAGAAGTTGGGAAGCGAAGAAGAGACGGAATCGAACTCCGATTGAAGCTTCACTGAACGGCCCTGAAATCCTACGGACGCACCGGACCTTTACTGTTACTCACACGCCTGTCTCAAATCTTTGTCCCACCGACACGTGACCGAAATTCAAATGTGACAATCTTGAAAGTATCACACCTGCTTGAGCGGTCATCACCAGCCTCGTCTAATCTCTTAGCGTGACATTCAGCGGACAATAGCTGCGGTCTTTAATCGTAGTCATCGAGGGAAATGAAATCGCAGGCTCCAAGTGTCGGGCTTTTCATGCGGAAAATGGCTGGATGAGGCGTCCGGCACCGTACATTGGCGGGGTAAATCCAAGGCTTTCTGCTGGCACTGATCTTGCCATGCGTTTAGTGCAACTCGGAGGCGAGTGGAGGCGTCTATGAAGCTTGAACTGAGGCAACCAATGAAGGGCGGGGCGCTTCTTAACCGCCTCATGTCAGAGGACGCTCGCATAAGGGGGCGGGGAACAAGAACAAGGGGGGCCTACGGTATTGGCCATCATAAACACGAGGGGAGAGGTTTTCCCCTTACAAGTCTCTCCTCACAATCAAGACACCACTTTAGGAGAAGTAAACACTCATGCGTAAATTAATGATACTGGCTGTGCTCGTCGTTGCCTCGGCTTCGATGGCTTTCGCGCAGTCAACCGACTACAACAAGGTGGAGGTTTCCGCCGGCTACTCTCACGCCAGGGTTGATACGGGCGTGGAAGACCCTGACCTGGAAGACGACGTTGCGGACTTTCTCGCGGACCGTCGCGGGTTCAACGGCTTCGACGCTTCGATCACGGGCAACCTGACCCGCTACTTCGGCCTCAAGGGCAACATCTCGGGCCACTTCAAGAGCGACAGTTTCACCGACGGCATCGACACGGTCAACACCCGCGAGCGTATGTGGAACTTCCTCGGCGGCGTGCAGATCAAGGACAACTCGAAGGAGAAGACCGTCAAGCCTTTCGCCCACGTGCTCGCTGGTGTGGCGCGCCAGGAGGTGAGGTTCACCTCGCCTAGCTTCGCTGATGTTTTCGACATCGAAGACACGAACTTCGCCATGAAGTTCGGCGCCGGTCTGGACGTTCGCGTTCACCCGCGCGTAGACCTGCGCGTGATCGAGTTCAACTACAACCCGATCTTCCGCGGCGATGTCACCCTCGACGACGAGGTGTTCACCGGCAGGACGCAGCACAACTTCACCATCGGATTCGGCATCGCCATTCACTAAGCAGCAACATGTATTGAGACCCCGAAAGGGTCAAATACAATAGCCAGGGACGGAGCGAACTTTTGTTCGCTCCGTCCCTGGCTTTCATATTCGACCACTTCGGGGTCAATAACAATACTTAACTGGGGGGCGGCCCTCCTCCGCCGCGTGAACCCGCGAAGTCGAAAGTCAGGTGCAGGATGAGCTTGCCGTCCGCGACCTCGTAGCGCACATCTTTGACCTTGGCGCTGAGCGTCCCGTTGGTTGACTGGATGGGCATGGCGAGCGAGAGCTGCGGGGCGCGCAGGATTTCCAGCGGGTTGATGCGCTGGTTGATCGAGCGCTGAACCAGCAGCGTCGCCACGCCGCCGACGATCTCAGGTGCGCCGTCCAGATTCACCCCTTCGACGTTAATCCAGCCGTAAACGGTCTGCTTCTCCTGGTCGAAGCGCAGGTCTATGTTGGCCTGCGCCCAGCCCTGAAAGCGCTGGCAACCGAACAGATTCTTGCTCCCGGTAAAGGCCAGCGGTGCGATGATCTTGCCGCCGGTGAAGCGCACTCCAGTCTTGACGTTGCTGCCGTCCGGCTTGATGACGACCTGGTCCGGGCAGTCACCCTGCAACGCCGCCGGAATCACCTTCACGGTCGAAGGGTCTAGCAGCCCGCGTTCGAGACTCGACAGTTCGAGCGGGAAGGAGGGCGAGCCCATGTCGCGAAAGATGGTGCCGAGCAGCGGGTCGAAAAACTTTTCGTCGAGCGTGATGACGGCCGTGCCCGGCGGGTCGCCGCCCTGGTCCGGAGCCTTGACCGGCAGCCCAGGCAAAGACTTGGCCTTCGGCGCGCCGAGCAGAAAGAGCACGACGAGCGCGCCGAGCACCAGGCCGACGAGACCCGTGATGAGCGCGAGAACGTATTTCATCCTTCGGCCTCCCCTTTAGTGCGTCGGCGATTGTGAAGCTGTGGGAGTCGCCGCGGGGGCGCTGCTACTGCCGCCGCTGCTGCTCTGCTGCATCATGCCCTGCGCGAAGTAGAGGGCCGCCTTTAAGACCGCCTCGACCTGCGCGCGCACCTGGGCCGGGTCAACTTTGTTCATGCCGGTCGGTTCGTCGAACATGTTGGAGGGGACGCTGGTCTGAATGTTGCTCAGCTCCGTGACGATCTTGACGGCGCTCGCCCCGCCGACCGTTTGCGAGGAGCTGATGACGGACTCAGAGTGCAGCGGCAGGTTCGTCTCCTTGTCTATGTAGATAAAAGATTCGGTCTTCACGTCTCCGGCCTGTGTGCCGGTTTTGGCCGCCGCCGCACAGCGGTATTTGACGGCGCTGCGTCCGCCGAACTGTTCCTCGCCTGCGTTCTCGCACCCGCTCACGCTCTTGACCTGGTTGACGATCTGCGCGGGCGTCATCACGGTCGGCACGTTGAAGCCGGTCGAGCTGGCGTCTATCTCGGCGTACTGTTTGCGGCCCGGAAGCAGCACGTAGCGCTTGTTGGCGCGGTCCAGATAAATCACTTCGTCGCCACCCGGAATCTTGAAGGAGATGCGGCGGTCCGCGCCGTTGCGCGCGAAGTTGGCCGAGAGCGCAGGGATGCTCATGCTCCGCTCGCCCGTCACTTCGGCCTTGATCGTGATGGTCGCGCTGTACTGGTCCGGCTCGCGCGTGTCAATCGTCGCGCCCGTCGGAGTGGTCGTGCTCATGTTGGCGTTCGACGTGTTGGCCGTGGTGGTATTGGTCACGTTTGTGTTAGTGCTGGTGTTGCTGGTCGCGGGCTGCTGTTGGCAGGCGCTGCCGGCGAGCGCGGCCGAGAGCATTATTCCGGTTAAGAATCTGGCAGAGGGTTTCAAGGCAAGGTTACGCATGAGATTCAATCTCCTCAGGTAGAGCGGGACCGGCCGAAAGAGCAGGCCGCGCCGCCGGATTCGCAAAACTGTTAAAGGGGAACGGTATGCCTAAGAATAGCACGCGCCGCGCGCCGCCCGCGAACTATTTTTTAGCCGGCAGTCATGGCCCGACAGATTGGCCCTGCCCTTAGTGGTGGTTCGATTCAAGGGGGATTCAAAACAGGGATGGACAGAGATTGTCAGGATAAGAGAACGAAAATTGGCGCTGCTCTGTGCTTTTTATCCTGTTCATCCTGTCCATCCCTGTGAATTCCATCTCTCGCTTCTATCTGCTCTACCAACCGTAAGGCTGCCTAGCGCAAAGGGCGCGCCTTTTTCTCGTCTTGACTCGTCGCCGGTTTTAGCGTAGAAGCGGCATGTTTTTTCAGTCCCCCTCTGTGAGTGAGTTGAAAAATGAAACGAATATTCGCAATCGTCGGCCTGGCCTTCCTGGTGGTCTCATGCAGCAAGGTCGGCAAGCAGTTCGACCAATCGAACGCCGGGTCGCCAGGGGCGGCCACGACCGGAAACAACGCAGGGGCCTCGACCACGACTTCGGGCACGACCTCTTCGGCGGACGCGACGGGCGGCGAACCCGTAGAGCAGGCTAACCCGACCGCCCTCCAGAAGGCCGCGGTCGAAGGCGGGCAAGAGGTCAAGTGGGACCAGCAGGGAATGAGCTGGACGCTCCCGAAGGATTGGAAACAATTGTCGGTCGAAACGAAGAACTTCTCGTGGACGACCCGCAGCGGCAAGGACACTGCTTCCTTAATCGTCAACATCTCGCCGATGGACGAGAATTTCCCGACGGAGATTTCGCTGAAGGCGTTCTATGACGGGGCCGTCACGCGCAAGAAGAACGGCGAAGTGGACGAAGTGCGCTGGCTGGAGCTTGACGGCCTAAAGGGAGTGGCGTTTCGCGAGGCTGTGCCGGAAACGCCCGACGGCTTTCGCCGCTTACAATGGCTGGCCTACCGGAAATACGCCGGACAGTCGCAGATGGTCAACCTGATGCTCGCCACCACGGGGCGCAACTTCGAGGGTGTGCAGGACACCTTCTACGGCATCCTCTACTCAACCAAGCTCGTTCACTGAAAAGCTGGTAAATAGTAAATGGTCAATGGTGAATGGAAGCGTTCTCCTATTCACCATTGACCATTTACTATTTACTAACTTTCCCTTTTAGTTTTTCCTCACGTAGCTTCTGTGCACGTAGCCTGCGTTGCGCGACTGGTCGCGGGTTTCGAAGAGGATGTTCTTGTCCGTCTCGCGCGTGACCCTCTTGACGCGGCCCGTCACTTCGTCTTCGGAAGCTTTACCGTCCTCGGCCTCGTCAAAGAAGGATTGAACTGATTCGGCTTTGACGGGCTCGAACTTCGCGTCCTTTTGCAGCTCGGCGATGGCTTCGACCGCGCTGGCCTTCAAAAGCTTGGGCCAGAGTTTCATGAAGAGAGCGTTCGAGCCGTAGACGTCCGCGCTGCTGACCTTGCCGTTAATCGTGAAGGCGTAGCCGATGACGTCAGACTTGCCGTTGACGATGCCCGCCAGTTGCTTGATGTAGTCGTCAGACACCTCCTGCACTTTCTTGTTCTCCAGGCTCAACTGGAGACTCGACCCCGACACGGTCGAATTCACGACGACGCCCGTGTTCTGGCTCAGTTTGTCCTGCGCCTCCGTGACTTTGGCCCAGACCTCACCCTGCGACTTCGTCTTGTTGGCGGCGATCTTCAAATCGCGCGTGGCCAGGACTTCGTTCGACGACTCGAACTTCCCAGCGGCTTCCTGCCCGCGCTTGCTCCAGCGCCCGCGCTCGACGCAGAACGCGGCGATGGGAATCTTGCCCGAGCGCGGCGGGACGATCAGGTCAACGGCCAGGACACGGTCCTGCTGACCGCCCTTGACGATGTCGCCGGATTGGACGTAGACCTCCTGGTCCGTTGAAACGTTCTCGATGGCCAGCTCGTTGACGTCCTTCGTTTCGTGGACGACGACGACTTTTCGCTCCATTGCTTCCTGGAGCGTCAGGAATTTCTTGCCGCTTAAAGTGTCCTTGCCGTGGACTAGGAAAATGGTCAAGTTGTTGTGCGTGTATGGGCCGGAGATTCTGTAGTCGCCGGATTGGGGGTCATCTTTCTGGGCGGGGAGCACCTTGGCGTCGGCAAACATTGCCAGCGAGATTCCAACGACCATCAGGAGCAGTGCGATCCCGACGGAGAGAGCGCGGAACTTCATAACTCTACCTCCTCAAAGAAGCGAATAAAATTTGGCGTGGCCTTAAGCGCTTCCTACACAGAACGGGAGACGGAGGTCTTCTTGCACGAAGCGGCGAGGGTTTGTTGTTGTGGGCTTGGTTGCGGTGGATGTGCCAGAGAGTTGCCAGCCGACCTTTAGCTTACTTAGCAGGTAAGCCGAGGGCTGGGCGCGGGTTTGAGAGGTAGCTCTCGAATTTCTCAAAATACCGGCCAACGTGTAGGCCGTCCATCAGGGCATGATGCGCCTCGACCGAGACGGGCATCCTGATTCGCCCGCCTTGTGCGCGGTACTTGCCAAACGCGATTTTAGGGACAGACTCCTGGCCCACGCCTTTCCGCGCGTGAGAGATGCTGGTGAAGGTGATCCAGGGGATGACCGAATGGTAGATCAGATCGTCCTGCGCGTCGCGCTCGTGCAGACTGGACGGATTGGCCTTGACGCTCGCGACGGCCGCTTCGGCGCGGGCATGGAAGACCTGGAAGTCTTCCGTGTAGTCGAAGTAGACGAAGGCGAAGTTTTCGTCGGCGAGCAGCAGGGTACTCCCGGCATGAATGCGGTCGTGCACGAAGACGCGGTCGCCGCGCAGCCGGTAGCGGAACGGCTCGACCTCATTTGCCGTCCTGATCGAAAGAAAGTGGTACGCGATGAAGAAAGAGATGCCCTTCGTCG
>DATEMM010000063.1:0-3778 GCA_035275605.1 Pyrinomonadaceae bacterium | reverse complement strand
AGCGTCAGGTCGTTGACCCACATCGCGACGAAGCGGTCTGCCGTCTCCGTGTCCATGTCGCGCGCGAACTGCATGGCGTAGCGCAGCGCATCCTCGCGATGCCCCAGCGAGTAGCTTATGCTCTCGCGGAGGCACTCGGAGACTCTACGCATCGTCTCATCTCCCAGCTCGCGGCGGATGGCATTCCCGCCCATCGGGAGCGGAAGGCCGGTCCTCTCAAACCACCACTCGCCCAGGTCAATCACCTTGTGCAGGCCCATCGTCTCGTAGAAGAGCTGGCCCTCGTGAATCAGCAGCCCGGCGTCGCAGCGACCCTGCTGCACCGCCTCAATGATTTTGTCGAACTGCACCACCTCGTAAGCGAAGTCAGGGTTGAAAATTCGCAGGGCGAGAAAAGCGCTCGTCAGTGTCCCTGGAACGGCGACTTTCAGCTTCGATAAATCGCCGGGCGCGTGGGGTTCGCGCGCGACGACGATGGGGCCGTAGTTATCGCCGATGCTCGCCCCGTGCGGCAGGAGCGCGTACTTGTCGGCGATGTAGGCGTAGGCGTGGAAGCTGATGGCCGTGACGTCGTAAACGCCCCGCATCGCCATCTCGTTCAGGCTTTGAATGTCTTTGAGGACGTGCGTGAATTGGAGTTCGCCCGTGTCCAGTTTGTTCGTGGCGAGCGCGTAGAACATAAACGCGTCGTCCGAGTCGGGCGAGTGCGCGACAGTGATGGTGCGTGTTTCGGTTGTTGTGTCTGACAAAATCTCTCTCTTCCTTCCCCGTGCGTGTGTCAATAAAATTCCGGCGGATCGCGCGATTAACCACGCCCCTTTGGCTCAGGCGAACGTCGGCTCGCGCCTCACAGGGTTGTAGAGAGTGTCACGCTCGACGGGCTCGAATCCGGCCTCTTCGATGAGGGCAGCGATCTCCTGCTTGGACATCTTCACTTCGTTGCCGGACTCGACCGAGTAGCTTTCGGACAACTCGCCTCCTTCCGTAATCGTGCCGTCCAGGTCGTTCGCGCCGTAGTGCAGCGCGACCTGCGAGAGCCGCTTGCCGAGCATCACCCAGTAGGCTTTGATGTGCGGGAAGTTGTCCAGCATCAGGCGCGAGACGGCGATGGTCTTCAAGCTGTCCACGCCGGACGGCCCCGGCAGGTGTGCCAGTTGCGTGCCGGGCGGGTAGAAGGCGAGCGGGATGAAGCACTGAAAGCCGCCGCTACGCTCCTGCTGCTCGCGCAGCCGAATGAAATGGTCAACGCGGTCCTCGATTGATTCGATGTGACCGTAGAGCATCGTCGCGTTGGTTTTGAGGCCCGCGGCGTGGACCTTGCCGGAAAGCTCCAGCCAGCGCTCGGCGTTCGTCTTGTGCGCGCAGATGAGCGAGCGCGTCGGCTCCCGGAAAATCTCGGCCCCGCCGCCGGGGCACGAATCCATGCCGGCGTCCTTGAGCTGCTCTATGACCTCCTCGTCCGTCATCTTGTAGAAGTGCGCGAAGTGATCCAGCTCGACCATCGTCCAGGCCTTGAGGTGAAGCTGCGGGTACTCGCGCTTGAGCGAGGAGAGCAGGTCCGTGAAGTAGCTGAAAGGCAGCTTGGTGTTTAAGCCGCCGACGATATGCAATTCGGTCGCGCCTTCTTCCACGGCGCGGCCAGCGATGCGCAGAGAGTCTTCGATGTTGTGCGTGTAAGCGTCAGCCGCGCGCGGCGTGCGAAAGAAGCCGCAGAACTTGCAGTCGGCGTAGCAGACGTTCGTCGGGTTGAAGTGCCGGTTGACGTTGAAGTAGGTCGTGCGGCCGTGCAGGCGGCGGCGGACCATGTCGGCCAGCTTCGCCAGCGCGGGCAAATCTTCTGTCGCGTACAGGCGCAGGCCGTCATCGAAAGAGAGTCGCTCGCCGCGCTCGACCTTCGGCGCGATGTCGTTCAAATTCGGGTCGTGTGAAAAGTTCATTGGCGGTCAGTCTAAAAGTCAGTTTCCTAAAAATTCTCTAGCGGACTTCCATCCGCGGTTTAGAGCTTGAGCAAAAGCGCGCCTCCGAAAGTCGCGAACAGAATCACGCTGACGAACGCGTTGGTCGTAAAGAACGCCGCGTTCAGGCGGCTGAGGTCGCTTGCGCGCACGAGCGTGTGCTGGTAAACGAGCAGCGCGCCGGTCAGGAAGACCCCGACGAGCGCGATTGCGCCCAGGTGCGTCACCAAGTATAGCGCAATGAGCGTACTGAACGCCTGCGCGTGAAAGAGCCTCGAAATC
Source organism: Pyrinomonadaceae bacterium (assembly GCA_035275605.1). Classification (GTDB taxonomy): domain Bacteria; phylum Acidobacteriota; class Blastocatellia; order Pyrinomonadales; family Pyrinomonadaceae; genus QHXM01. The sequence continues at coordinate 1,541 of DATEMM010000063.1, read as the reverse complement.
CAGAGCGCCCGCGCGACGCCGAATTCGCGCGGAATCGAGTGCAGGCCGGCGCGCCGGTCGAAATCGTAGTCCTGGCAGGCGTAGAGCACGTCGAAGCCGGCCGTCCAGAGCATCACGACGAGCGAGAGCAGGAAGGGAATGGGGCTGTCGAGCGCGCCGCGCACGGCGACCCAGGCCCCGGCCGGGGCAATCGCCAGGCACCAGCCGAGCACCAGGTGCGAAATGAACGTCCAGCGTTTCGTGTACGAGTAGAGCAGAATGCTGCCGAGCGCTACGGGTGCGAGCAAGAGCGTCAGGCGGTTGAGCATCGCGGCCGCGATGAAGAAGAGTGCCGCCGAAACGATTGTGAAAGCCCAGACGAAACCGACCGAGAGTGTGCCAGCGGGCAAAGCGCGAGTCTGCGTGCGCGGGTTGCGCGCGTCCAGTTCGCGGTCCGCGATTCGGTTGAAGGCCATCGCGCACGAGCGCGCGCCGACCATCGCCAAGGTAATCCAGATGAATTGCTGCACGGAAGGTAATCCTCCGGCCGCGAGCACCGCCCCGAGAAAAGCGAAGGGAAGCGCGAACAGTGTGTGCTCGATCTTAATCATTTCGAGCGTCGTGCGAACGTTTTTTGCCGTGGCGGTCAACATAATCACAATCAAGCTCACGGGCGATGCGGCCCAATCATCACATCATTTCCCTCCGTGAGCTCCTCCGTCACATCTCAAAAGCAAAGACGGGGCCACTCGAAAATCCTGCGAAAAACAGCGAGCCTTTCATCCTGAGCTTTTGCAAACTGCCAAAAAGCAGCGGTCAGTTCGCAGCTCGCAGTAAAGAATCAGGCGGCGGACAGGTGACAGCCTCGTGTCTTTAACTGAGCACTGGCCAAAGGCTACTGCTCACTACTCTCCCCTTTCCAGCGCGATGCCTGGGAATGTGGCACGCCGAACTGATCCAGGATGCGGAAGACCAGGTGATCCACCATCTCTTCGATGGTCTGCGGGCGATGGTAGAAGGCAGGGCTGGCCGGAAGTATGCGCGCGCCTGCATGTGCCAGCCTCAGCATGTTCTCAAGGTGAATCGCGTTATAGGGCGTCTCGCGCGGGACGATGACCAGCTTTCGGCCTTCTTTCAGGGTCACGTCTGCCGCGCGATGAATCAGGTTTGTGCCAGCGCCAGAGGCAATCGCGCCGAGCGTCCCCATCGAGCAGGGGACGATAATCATGCCCGCCTGCAAGTGCGACCCGGAGGCGGGCGTGGCCGCTAGATTATCCAGGCGGTGCAAGCGGACGAGCTTTGAATCCGTGGGCAGCCCGAGCCACTCGTTGATTCTGCGCCCGTCGGCGTCCCGCAAATCCACGCCCAGCTCTACGCGCGCGACCGTCAGCGCCGAAGCGGACATAATCAGGTTGATGCGCTCGACCGCGCCGCTCGCTGCCATATGCAGCAGCGTGCGGTGCGCGTAAATCGCGCCCGAAGCCCCGGTGATGGCGACCGTTAATTCCATAGCTCTAAAAGCAGAATCCAGAAGTCAGGAGTCAGAAGTCAGAATATAAGGC
>DATEMM010000062.1:0-5521 GCA_035275605.1 Pyrinomonadaceae bacterium | reverse complement strand
TTTTTATCGCCGACGCTCATGCCCTGGACGCCTTCGTCGAAGCCTTTGATGACTGCGCCCGACCCGACCTGGAATTCCAGCGGCTCGCCGCCCTCGGAAGAATCGAAGACCTGGCCGTCCGCTAGTTTCCCTGTGTAATGAATCCGCACCGTATCGCCCTTTTGTGCTTGCTCTGGCATAATCTCTCCATCTTGATCTGTGGTGTAATCCAGGCGGAAAGCATCGCACATCCGGTTATGGAAAGCCAGCAGTCTCCCCGTAAGCTGAGTCTTAAACTTCCGTAGCCCGAACCCACGGCCGCAAGCTCGCCCCCGGCACGAGGCTCTCTAACGGAGAATGATTATGAAGAGACGATCTTCGCTCGCTCTCGCCCTTATCTTTTCGCTCTTTCTGACGGCCCTGGCACAAAACCCGCAGCCCAATCCGCAGCCACAACAGACGGACCAGGACGACGTGGTGCGAATCACCACGAACCTGGTGCAGGTGGATGCCGTCGTCCTGGATAAAGACGGGAAACTCGTGACCGATCTGCGCCCGGAGGAAGTCGAAATCCTGGAGGACGGCCGCCCGCAGACCATCACCAATTTCTCCTTCGTCTCCACGGAGAGCGGCACGGCCCAGCCCGTCGCTGTCACGCCGTCGGCTGCTGCCGACAAGAGCGCGCCGCCCGTTCCGCCCGTCCGCCTGCGCCCCGAGCAGGTGCGCCGCACCGTTGCCCTCGTCGTAGACGACCTCGGCCTCTCGTTCGAGAGCACGGCCTTCGTCCGGCAGGCGCTCAAGAAATTCGTTGACCAGCAAGTTCAGGCGGGCGACCTGGTCGCCATCATTCGCACCTCCGGCGGAGTCGGCGCGTTGCAGCAATTCACCTCGGACAAGCGGCAACTCTACGCCGCCGTCGAGCGCGTCAGGTGGAACCCGCAGGGTAGGGGCGGGGTGGGAGCCTTCGCCGCACTCGAAGGCGATCCGACGGCGCAGATGGGCGACCAGTTGCCGGCGCAGCCGGGCGGCGACGACGGGCGCGAGCGCACCGCTGGCGAAGACCTTGACAGGTTCCGCGAAGACCTCTTCGCCGTCGGAACATTAGGCGCGCTCAACTACGTCGTGCGCGGGATGCGGGAACTGCCCGGCCGCAAGTCCGTTCTGCTCATGTCGGACGGGATCAAGATTTTCAACCGCGACGACCCGACGCGCAGCACGCGCGTGCTAGACGCCCTGCGACGGCTGACAGACCTTGCCAACCGCTCATCGGTCGTCATCTACACGATGGATGCGCGCGGGCTGCAAACCGTGGGGCTGACGGCTGCCGACAACACCGCCGGGTTCAGCCCCGACCAGTTGGAAGCGCAGTTGGAGAACAGGCGCGCGGACCTCTTCGAGTCGCAGAACGGTCTCAATTACCTGGCCGTCCAGACGGGCGGCTTTCCCATACGCAACACCAACGACCTGAGCGCAGGCATCAAGCGCGTGCTTGACGACCAGAAAGGTTATTACCTGATCGGCTATCGACCCGAAGAATCAACTTTCGACCCGGCCACGGGCCGTCGCAAGTTCCACAAAATCACGCTCAGGTTCAAGCGCCCTGGCCTTAGCCATCGCACGCGAACAGGATTTTTCGGAGTCACGAACGAGGAGGCCGTCGCGCGGCCACGCACACGCGCCGAGCAGATAATCGCCGCGCTCACCTCGCCCTTCAATTCGGGCGGCGTCAGGACGCGGCTCACCTCGCTCTACGGTAACGACCCGCGGGCCGGAGGCTTCGTGCGCTCGCTCCTGCACATAGAGGGACGCGACCTGACCTTTACGGACGAGGCGGACGGCTGGCACAAGGCTGTCTTTGACGTAACGGCCGTCACCTTCGGCGACAACGGGACGGTCGTGGACGAAGTAAACCGGACGCACACGGTGCGCGTCCGGGGCGAGACCTACAACCGCGTCCTCGAAAACGGCTTCGTCTACACGCTGACCGTCCCCATCAAAAAACCAGGCGCTTACCAACTGCGAACGGCCCTGCGCGATACCGCGACCGAGCGCATAGGCTCTGCTAGCCAGTTCATAGAAGTCCCGGACATCTCTAAGAACCGCCTGACGCTCTCGGGCGTTATTCTCGCCGGCAGCGAGCCTTCGGCCAAAGCAGGCCAGGCGGCGGCCCCTGCCCAGACGGCCGAGGAGCAGGCGACGGACTTTGACCCGCAGGCCGGTCCGGCCGTCCGCAGGCTCAGGCGCGGCATGTTGATGAACTATGCCTACGTCATCTACAACGCGCAGGTGGACAAGGCTACCGCGCGCCCGCAGTTGCAAACGCAGATGCGCCTGTTCCACGAAGGTAAGCAAATCTTTGCCGGGCGGGTGCAGCCCTTCGACGCGAGCGGCCAGCCTGACCTCAAGCGTCTGACCGGCGGCGGGGGCTTGCAGTTGGGGATGAACCTGCCCCCCGGCGAATACATCTTGCAGATTATCGTCACCGACACGCTTGCCAAGGAGAAGTACCGCACGGCGACCCAGTGGATAGATTTTGAGATAGTCAAATAAAGGCCGTGAGCCCTGACAAGTGACGAGAGGACTTGCCTTCCGTCCTCTCACTTGTCCATATCTCTTTAAGGAGACTCTCATGAAAAAACATGTCTCATTAACTCTCACCCTCATTTTTTCTCTCTTAACTTCGAGCGTGGCCCAGAATCCCGCGCCCGCGCCGCAACAGAATGCGCCTGACCAGGACGACGTGGTGCGAATCAGCACGAACCTCGTTCAGGTTGATGCCGTCGTGACGGATAAGAGCGGAAAGCTCGTGACTGACCTGCGACCTGAAGAGATTGAAATTTTTGAAGATAATCACCCTCAGAAAATCACCAACTTTTCCTTCATTTCAACGGAAAGCGGCACGGCTCAGCCCGTAGCCATCAATCCCGCTGCGCCCGTCGATAAAACCGCGCCGCCGCCGCCGCCCGTGCACCTGAAGCCGGAGCAGGTGCGCCGGACCATCGCGCTGGTGGTTGACGACCTCGGCCTCTCGTTCGAGAGCACCGCGTATGTCAGAAAGGCGCTCAAGAAATTTATTGACGAGCATGTTGAGACGGGCGATATGGTCGCCATCATCCGCACCGCCGGCGGCATGGGCGTCTTGCAGCAGTTCACTTCCGACAAGCGTCAACTCTATGCCGCCGCCGACCGCGTGAAGCTGGATTTTCGATCACGAGGGAGCAATGTTTTCGCTCCCCTTCCAGGCAGTTCCACTTCGCCTCGACCGGGCGGTCAGTTTTCCAACAATAGAATTGGGGTGAGCGAAGACATTTTTACAGTTGGCACGCTCGGCGCGCTCGGCTACGTCGTGCGCGGAATGCGCCATCTTCCCGGTCGTAAATCTATCCTGCTGATGTCGGATGGGATTACGATTTTCACCGCAGGCGACCCCTCCACCGGCTCACGCGTGCTCGAAGCCATGCAACGTTTGACCGATTTGGCGAACCGCTCCTCTGTGGTCATCTACACGATGGACGTGCGCGGCCTGCAAACGCTCGATATACCGGCCCAGGTCCTCAACATTCCTCGTTCAATCAATGCCGGCACGCCTGGCCTTGGCACAGCGATGGACCCATTCGGCGCGGGTCTTGACCAGCGCATGGGGCAACTGCGCGGCTTAGGGACTGACCGGAGAATAGATAACCGCGACACGCTCTTTGAATCGCAGAACGGCCTGAACTACTTGGCACGCCAGACAGGCGGCTTCCCTATTCTCAATACAAACGATTTAACGGGCGGCATCAGGCGCGTCCTGGACGATCAGAAAGGTTATTACCTGATTGGTTATCGCCCGAATGAATCGACTTTCGATGCGACGACGGGCCGTCGCAAGTTTCATCGCATCTCGATCAAGGTCAAGCGCCCTGGCCTCAGCGTGCGTTCGCGGATAGGCTTTTACGGCATCACGGACGAGGAAGCCATTCCGCAACGCCGCACGCGCGCCGAACAATTAACCACCGCTCTCGCTTCGCCCTTCACTTCGGGCGATGTCAAAGTTCGTCTGACCTCGCTTTACGGTTATGATCCGCAGGTGGGCTCTTTTGTGCGTTCGTTGCTTCACATAGAGGCGCGCGACCTGACCTTTGTTGACGAGCCGGATGGCTGGCACAAAGCCGTCTTCGACGTGGCGGCCTTTACCTTTGGTGATAACGGAATAGTGGTGGACCGGGTTGACCAGATTCAGACCATACGCGTGCGCGGCGAGTCTTACAAGCGTGTGCTCGAAAACGGCTTCGTTTACACGCTCACCGTCCCGATTAAAAGACCCGGCGCTTATCAATTGCGAACGGCCCTGCGCGACACTTCAAGCCAGCGCCTTGGTTCTGCCTATCAATTTATAGAAGTCCCGGACATTGCCAATAATCGCCTGGCACTTTCAGGCATTGCCGTTATCGGCACAGACCCTTCGGCTAAGCCTGACGCAACAAACGGGGCGACGGATGCTCCGGCTCAGGCTGGTCACGAAGAGGTTAGCGGGGCAGACTCGCAGGCCGGGCCGGCCGTGCGCCGCTTCCGGCGCGGGATGATGCTCAACTACGGTTACGTCATCTACAACGCGCAGGTAGATAAGGCAACGGCGCGCCCGCAGATACTGACGCAGATGCGCCTCTTCCGCGACGGCAAGCCAATTTTCGCCGGGCAGGTGCAATCACTGGACACCAGCGGCCAGCCGGACTTAAATCAACTGAGCGTCGGCGGTGCCCTGCAACTCGGGTCCGACATGACGCCCGGCGAATACACCCTGCAAGTTATCGTCACCGATTCGCTTGCCAAAGATAAATATCGCACGGCGACCCAATGGATAGATTTCGAGATAGTTCAATAAAGTGATAAGTGATGAGTGATAAGTGATAAGAAGAACCGTTTTATCTTACCACTCATTACTCATCACTTCTTTTCGGAGTTTAAATGAAGCGACGATCCGCGCTGGCGTTGATTCTGGTGCTCTCCCTGTTGACGGCTGCGTTCGGGCAGCAGCCATCGCCGCCTGCCCCCGTCCAACAGGAGCCGCAACAGGAAGACGACAATGAGGTGGTCCGCATCACGACCAATCTAGTGCAGTTGGATGCCGTCGTCACGGATAAGCAGGGGAAGCTGGTGACGGACCTTCTGCCCGAAGAGGTAGAAATTTTTGAAGACGACCGCCCGCAGAAGATCACAAACTTTTCCTACATCTCGACGGAAAGCGGCACGGCTCAGCCCGTCCTGACGACCAAGTCCGGCCCCGCCGATAAAAATGCGCCGCCCGTGCCCCCTGTGCGCCTGCGGCCTGAGCAGGTGCGCCGCACCATCGCCCTCATCGTTGACGACCTTAACCTGTCATTCGTCAGCACCTACTACGTTCGGAGGGCTCTAAAAAACTTCGTCGAGAAACAGATGCAGCCGGGCGACCTGGTCGCCATCATTCGGACAGCCGGCGGCATGGGCGCTCTACAGCAGTTCACTTCCGACAAGCGTCAGCTTCAAGCTGCCATAGAGCGCGTGAAGTTTAGTTTTCAAGGGA